>CASBPW010000034.1 GCA_949127685.1 Candidatus Sivonenia alaskensis PMM_0068
ATGCAAAGAATCGAAGTTTCCTATGTTTGGAAGATAAAGTTACAGTAAAGATAATCTATGGGAGTACCATGACACGCTGGGATGTTTTTGCCATTGGAAACCCATTATTTGATCTTCAAGCTAAGGTTCAAGATGAGTTGGTGAACCAATTAGGGCTTGCTAAAGGTACCGTCGCTCTGATTGAGGAAGACGGCTATGACAGTTTAATTCCTCAAATTAAAAAATATTTGGTCAACACTACGTCTGGCGGCTCTGCGGCAAACACTGCTATTGGTCTTGCACAGCTTGGCGGAAAGGTGTGTTACACGGGAAAAGCAGGCAATGATGACTATGGGCACCATTATGTTGCCGATCTGGAAAAGCAGGGAGTGCATTCCAAGGTCAGTCTAGGGGATGGGAAAACAGGGTTGAGCGTGATATTGATTACGCCCGATGCGCAGCGGACCATGAACACGTATCTAGGCATGTGTCGTCAATTAAGTCCTAAAGATTTGAATTTAAAAGACCTTAAGGCCAGTCGATATCTCTATGTCACTGGCTATTTGTGGGATACCGAATCGCAAAAAGAAACGGTTCTGTTGGCGTTAGAGACGGCTCGCAGCTATGGAGTGAAGACGGCCATGAGCCTTTCAGACCCCTTCTGTGTCCAGCGTCATAGGGAAGATTTCCGCAGAATTGTGCAAGCACATGTGGATCTTTTGTTCGGCAACCAAGAGGAAATGGAACTGTTTACCTATACAAAAGACCCTAAAGAAGTACTGGATGTCCTCAGTGGATACTGTGAAACAGCGGTCGTTACGATGAGTGGTCAAGGCTCCTTAATCCAGCACGGCGAAAAAATCTATGAAATCCCGGCGTATCCGGTGGATGCCATCGATAGTACGGGAGCTGGAGATATGTATGCAGCAGGTTTACTATACGGCTTGACACACCATATCCCCTTAGAAAAAACAGGACGGATTGCGTCCTACCTGGCGTCTAGGGTCGTCGCTCAGTTAGGCCCACGCTTAGAATCCATAGATATAGCCCTGGTGGAGCAGGCTATCTAAGATTTGCGGACATTGTGGAAACAAGCCTGCTTCCCAAACAACTATCTCACCGAAGTCTATGGACCTATAGTAAGACTCAGTGCCTGAGATATTTAATCCTCAATCTCCTCAGGTTCTACGTCGGATCCACCATCCTCCGGCCAGATGATTTCTGAAGCAAGCACTTCTTTCAAAAGGTCTTGGAAGTCTGCTTCATCATTCAGAAGATAAATGTCCATAAGTTCCACTTGGGCAAAGACACCTGGGGAACGGTCTTGGGCAAAGACATTTGCCTCGAACTCCACTTCATCCCCCACAAGTTCTAGGCGAACTTCAATTTTTCCATGCTGTTCGATGAGGAAACGCCCCACACATCGGGTTGGTTCTTGTTCAAACTGGGGGGTTCGTCGGGCAAGTATACGGGAGACGGACTGGAATAGTTCTTCAGGAGATGAGGGCATGAGCACGTAATAGGTAATTCTTGGCCTATCTTAGAAGGTGTAGCGTACCTCTGAGCTGTGGACGATTTTTTTAAAGCGGTATCTAAATATCCTGTATTTTTGGTGAGCGTCAGCCTTGGCGTATTCATAGACGCCTGGGACACTCGGGTCAAGCCTCTACTGACGAACCCTTTAAGAGTGGCTTTTGCCATCGCTTTTTTTGGGCTCGCCTTTGTTGGTTTAGTGTTTACCCTGAGGGCTATGCTGAGGATCAGTTGAACATCCTAAGCGACACTTTTTTGATCCTTAAGGGCGCCTTGTCCGTCGTTATGCCCCATGGAGTAGGCCACGTCTACGAGCCCGACCGTTAGATTGGTGATTTTCAAAGCCACTAAAGAGTCTAAGGGCTCCGTAGCGTCCATCATGAATTTTTCAACAGATCTACGCAACATTTCGGGGAGGTTGATTTCCATAGCGTTCCTTTATATAACTTCACATTCCCACTATAGCTCACAATATTAAGAAACGTTAAGCAATGAATACTCGCGGTGGCTTGGAGGGTTCGCAAGGCAGGGCTTTGGGCTAAGATCTGGATGCGTAACATTTGAATAGGGAAAACACATGAGCCCGCTCATATTTTTTGGTGCCATTATTGCTGCGATTGTTTTGCTCGCAAGCACTGCGCTTTTTTTCATTGGCAGGAGTGGACAGCCCCTGTTCCCCAACCTGCAAAATTTACCGGATGCGCTGAGTGATCTGCCTTTTGGCAAAAAGAAGGATTCCTAGTTTTAGCGTGGAATTCTTCTAGTATGTTTTTTGCTCAAAGTCTAACTCTGTGAGACACCATTTTGTGAATGCATCCGCTCATCTCAAATCTGTCGTTGCACCTGCTCAGGTCCTCAGAGGATGGGGGATTCTAGAACAGCTAGAACATTATCTTCCCCTTATAGGAGAGCGGCCTTTAGTCATCGGTGGCCAACGAGGAGTTGCTCTTTTTCAGGAGCAGAAGCTTGCTCTTGCTCATCCGGCCTATTCCTCGTACGGTGTGGACTGTACTTATCAAACCATCGAAGCACTGCTCCAAGCAGGACGAAAACACCGTGCGGGGGTGATTCTGGGTGTGGGCGGAGGTAAGGCTTTAGATGCCGCAAAATTAGTAGCCTATCGCTTGGGCCTCCCTGTGGTCACCATTCCCACCAGTGCTGCTACCTGTGCGGCCTGGGCTCCGTTGTCAAATCTCTATTCGTGGGAAGGGACTTGGCTAGAAGGGGTAGAGCTACCGAGGGCTCCTGAACTTTTGTTATTGGACTATGGGCTGGTCCAGAAGGCCCCTGTGCGCACGCTGGTAGCAGGTATCGGGGATGCTTTAGCCAAATGGTACGAATCTTCCGTCAGTAGTGGAGTGAGTGCTGCAGGCGGAGGGCAGAGTGATGTGCTGGTGATTGCTGCCGTTCAGCAGGCCAGAATTCTCAGGGATATTTTGTTTTTGAAAGGGGAAGAAGCGGTCCGAGATCCCCAGAGCAAGGC
>CASBPW010000035.1 GCA_949127685.1 Candidatus Sivonenia alaskensis PMM_0068
GCTTAAGAACCCAGGGCAGGGAAAGAAAACTGGTCAAACCAATAAATTCGTTACTCGCTCCCAGATTTTTGAAGAACACGGCGGAAACTAGGTTGACGAGGGTATAGGGCAAGCCTTGGGCAAAATACAGCGTCGGAATATAGAGCTGTGGCCAACGGCTGAGGGGAGCGTTCTTCGCCACCAGGGTTTCAGGCTGAGAAGTCAATCGGGGAGTCTCCGTGTCATATCCATATCCAGTAAGCTTCCTGTTTTGCGAGACGCGAGGCGGGCTTTGCCAGAACGTGCCCACTGTTGGAGCTGTTGTATTTGTTCCTGGCAGGTGCGCGCCAAGGGAACCATCTGGCTAATCGCGTGCAAGATATCATCTCCCGTAAAATCTCGATTTTGGCTAAAAGCAGCATGCATAGCTTCAATCAGACACTGCTCTATCTCTGCTCCCGAGAATTCAGGGGCTTCGTAGGCTAAGCGACCTAAATCATACTGGCGTATGGTGGTGGGCCTCAGTTTATTCAGATGGACTTCAAAAATTTCTTTCCGTTCCTCTTGAGAGGGTAGGTCTATAAAGAAAATTTCGTCAAAACGGCCCTTGCGTAGCAGCTCTGGTGGCAAATTTTGAATATCGTTGGCCGTAGCTACGACAAAAACCGGAGCTTTCTTTTCTGCCATCCAGGTCAAGAAAGCGCCAAAGACACGACGGGAAGTCCCTGCATCGCCTTGGCCTCCCAAACCGCCGAAGGCTTTGTCTACTTCATCAATCCACAAAACACAGGGCGCAAGGGCTTCAGCTAGCTGAATCATCTGGCGAGTACGGGATTCCGATTCTCCCACCAAGCCCCCAAAAAGTCGTCCCACATCGAGACGCAACAGGGGTAAATGCCAGTGGTGGGCGATCGCTTTAGCCGTGAGAGATTTCCCCGTTCCTTGGATGCCGACTAAGAGCAGGCCACGGGGAGCAGGCAGACCATAGCGTCTAGCTTGTTCACTAAATGCCGCACCTCTGCGCATTAACCACTCTTTGAGATCTCCCAAACCGCCAATGTCTGAGATATTCTCCGACGCAGGATAAAACTCTAGAATTTGGGTTTGGCGGATTTTTTGGCGTTTTTCTTCCAAAATCAAGTCCAGATCCTCACTGAGCTGAGCAAAGGTTTGGCTCGTCGAGGCTTGTCCTCCTGTTGACCAGGGAGCACTCTCTTTGACCAGGGTTTTTGCCAGCACTTGCCGGATTCGATTCAGGGTAAGTCCCTGACAGGCTTTGATCAGCTCTTCTTTAGTGCTGCGATTTAGGTTTTGATCTGAGAGGAGTTGCTCTAGTTCTTGCTGAATTTCAGCAAAGGTCGGCAGAGAAAATTCTAGAACCGTCAATTCTTCGGCAAGGTCCTCGGGAATAGCAATTCTGGGCGCGGTAATCAAAATGGTTTTAGGTTCTGAGCGCAGCCGACGGGCCAGATTGCGGAGCTTGCGACCAATCGAAATATCTTCTAGAAAACGGTGATAGTCCCGAAGCACGTACACCGCACCCCTTTCTGCACGGTTCTCTTCGATGAATTCCAAGGCTTGGAGGGGATTACTCTTTGCTTTACCTTTGTCGATTCCTGCCATCTGGAACCCTTCTACAAAGTCCCAACAATATAGATTGCGTTCACCACTGGCTTCGGCAATCGCCCGTTCTAGGCGTTCCTCTTCCGAGGTGGGCACATAGACAATCGGATAGCGGGCACGAATAAGTAGGTTTAGTTCTTCGACAAAAGATTTCATAGCGCAATACCCGGACTTAATCCTTACATTTTGGGCTTACATTTACCCGCACGGATCAAACCAACCCGACGAGCAATGGCTTCATCCTGACTAGGATAGGGTCCCCAGGTTTGTAAGGTTCCTGGTTTAGTCGGCTCTGGGGAAATTTCACAATGCTCATCCGGTAGTTTGTGAATGTACCAAGGAGCTTCTGGCGTGGGGGAGTCTTCAGTCATGACTATAGTCTGCCATGAAGGAAAAGCATCGGATTTATTTGATGTTGACTGCGCTATCGAGGTGGCTTCTACAGCCAGTTCCTACAAACTACAAACCTGCAGATAAGCTCCGTCAGATCGGACCTCAAGACTGCCCAGAGGAGAGTACCCATGATGTTTCACAAATTAGAGGGATGACTACCAGCTAAGCATCGCGCTATAAATCACGAGAGGCAGTCCTCTCTGCACGGGGAGTAACAGCCTGAAATAGTTCATATTATATAGATATATTACGCTGCCATTTACCCATGCCTCTCCCCCTCATTGATACCCATTGCCACGTTAACTTTGAAAATTTTGCAGCTGACTTAGAAGCGGTAGGAGCACGCTGGCGTGAAGCTGGCGTTGTGCAGTTAGTGCATGCCTGTTGTGAACCGCAGGAATTCAGCGCTCTCCAAAAGATTGCTGATCAATTCTCTGAAGTATTTATTTCAACCGGGCTGCATCCGTTACATGTAACTACATGGGACCCGGCCTTAGGCAAGCAAATTCATCAGCAAAGCACCTCGGACCCTCGGGTGGTGGCTATTGGGGAAACGGGCATGGATTTATTTAAAGCTATCAATATAGAAGATCAAGCGGCCTCCTTCCGCAGTCAGATTCGCACGGCGCAAGAGCATGATTTACCTTTGATTATCCATTGCCGAGACGCCGCACAAGTCACCCGCAAGATTCTTCATGAAGAAGGCCCTGTCCGAGGAGTCATGCATTGTTGGGCAGGCACTCCAGAAGAAACACAATGGTTTCTGGACTTAGGGCTGCACATTAGCTTCAGTGGAGTCGCGACGTTTAAGAATGCAACGACCGTTCATCAATCCGCGCGCATGGTGCCGGCAGAAAGATTGTTGGTGGAAACCGATTGTCCGTTTTTAGCACCCCCTCCCCATCGAGGTAAACGCAATGAGCCTGCTTTTGTGGTCCATGTAGCAGAAGGCGTTGCCCAACTGCGTGGCGAGACCCTGCGAGAATTAGCGGCCTTCACTACAGCTAATGCCCGTAAGCTCTTTAAATTACCTGTACCCGTCTAATAGGCAGGCGAAGATGGTGATCAGTACAAACGATAACTAATTAGATAAGGAGCTCGAATGTCCGATTCATTTTCTGCTGAAGTTAGCCAACGCATCTGTCAGCATATGAACGATGACCATGGTGATGCCGTAGTCCTCTATGCAAAAGCTTTTGGGGGCGTTACTCAGGCTACGAGCGCTGAGATGCTGTCTATTGACGCCGATGGCATGAACTTACAGGCCCAAGCAAATGGAGCAGAGATTCCCTTACGCATTCAGTTTGAACCGGCTTTGCAAGATGCAGAGGATGCCCATCATCGGTTAATTGCCATGATTAAACAGGCCCGTGTACAGTGAAGTTCAATTTCAAATGGAGGCACTATGAATCAGTTAACAAGAATCACACTTAACCCCGCCTCAATGAATTACTCTAGCGCCGTTCCCGTATAATTTGCAGTGTTTCCACCGGAAGTAATCAATTTATTCACAGTAATTAGTAATTAACACTTCATTGACAGCGCTACGCTTATTCGCTTTACAGTTCACCAACC
>CASBPW010000036.1 GCA_949127685.1 Candidatus Sivonenia alaskensis PMM_0068
CCAACGCCTACTTCATCGCTGCCCCGAGCCAAGGCACTGACTATTCCAGCCGTCACCGTGTTTCTCAACCTTAGGGGGTTGCCTAGGGCAATCACCCATTCGCCGGGCCGGAGTTTAGCAGAGCTGCCTATTTCTACTGTCGGAAGCGAGGAGGGAGACTGAATCTTGACTACGGCAAGGTCCGTTAAAGGATCTCTCCCCCGCACCTTACCCGTAAAAGTCCGCCCATCCTGCAAAGTTACCTTGACCACATTTACACCGTCAACCACATGGGCATTGGTAAAAATAGTGCCATCTGCAGAAACGATGAAACCAGAACCAGAGCCGCGCTGACGATAATTTTTAGGCATTTCAGGAAGCCGATTACCGAAAAATTCTTTAAATAGAGGGTCTAGCTTATCCAGAGTCTCATTGCGTTCTTTCTGGGCATCTACTTTCCGCTCTGTGTCTATGGTCACTACCGCAGGGGATGCTTTCTCTGCGGCATCGGCAATGAAATTCGGCCCCAGTGCGCCTACCGCTCGTTCAACGCTGGCAGACTGGGCCGGGGAGGACTGCCCCCCTTCAACATTGCTCGTTTGGACCGCCTGTGGGGCTGCTTGGGTTGGGGTTCCATTCAGTTCCCGAACCATCAAAGAACCAGCCGTGAAACTCCCCCCTGCAACCGCAGCGATCAGAGCCAGCGTAGATAAGCGTTGTGTCCAGAAGCTCATAAATCCACTTCACCGGAAAGTTATATCTCTAAAATTCTAGCTTTTTTCTATTTGTTTTCTGTAGGGTGTAGATAAGTACCCATCTATTTGAATCAATCCGTGACTCTAATTTTTACGTTAAAAGTAGCAGAAGGTTTGGTTTTGGCGGCAGAAAGCCGAATGACTATCAGTGAAGGCAAAGTTCCGGTCTATTACTCTGAGGTCCAAAAGCTATTTCCCTTAAATGATTATCCAGCGGCTATCCTGACCTGTGGGAGCGGTTTTCTGCAATCAAAAGCCCTTTCTTCTTGGATCAGGGCTTTTGAAAGTGAGTTGCCCCTCAATCTTTCTATTCGCCATGTCGCCGAACGACTGCAAAAGTTTTTAGCCCCAGCAGACCAAGGCACAACGACGACCCTGGTCTTGGCTGGATTCAATCAAGAGGCCGTCCAGGGATTTGATGCGGAAGTCTACAAAATTACGGCTTTTGAAGACGGAGCTCAAAACTTTTTCGATCTCTCTGAATCTGTCACTTTCTGGGATGGAGATTTTGAGGCCGTAACCCGACTTCTTTTAGGTCGCTCCCCTGTTTATTTCCAGGCCATTGCTCCTCACCTAGATAAGGCAAATTTAAAGTCCCTCGACAAGTCTGTGCAAATGAATCCCCCCTACTACGCCATGAGCCTGCAAGAAGGAATAGAATTCGTAGATTTCCTGATGAATACACAAATCCAGTTTCAACGTTTTGCTAGCCAACCCCAGAGTTGCGGAGGGCCTATAGATATCGCTGTAATTACCCCTGAAGAGAGTTTTCAATGGGTGCGACGGAAGACCTTACGCCTATCTTAGGAGCACAGGTTCGCCACAGATGCAAGACTGACGGGCAATATGAGAAGGCTAATCTACTCTGCTTCTTCCAAGCGGATACGAGGGTCTGCAACTTTGAGGAGGAGGTCAGCGAATAGGTTGCCTAGTACTAACATAAAGGTTCCTAATAGCAAGCTAGCCATCACCACATTGATGTCATAGCTCTTAAATGCTTCTAAAATCAACATGCCTAATCCAGGCCATGAAAAGAAAAATTCTGCAATAAATGCTCCACTCAGTAACCCTGCAAATTCGAAGCCTAGTAAGGTGATGAGGGTGTTCACAGAATTGCGTAAGGCATGAACATAAATGACCCGATTTTCGTCTAAACCTTTGGCCCGCGCTGTGCGGATATAGTCTTCGCGGAGAACATCAAGCAAGGTGCCCCGTGTAATACGCTGCAACCCGGCAAAGCCCACTAGGCCAATCGCTAGCGTTGGTAGGATCAAGTGCCAAGCGGTATCTAATACCTGCTGAAACGGATTTAGTTGAGCATAGTTCACGCTGCTCATGCCACCTGTGGGCAAAAGTCCACCACTCACGGAAGCGACGAATAACAAGCCGATGCATAGTACAAAGCTAGGAAATCCCTGACTCAAGTAACTGAAAAAAGACAAAATCTTATCCGCTAGCGAAGATTGTCTTACGGCTCCATAAATGCCAAGGGGAATGGCAACCAACCAAGTAAATAGAAAGGAGGCTATGGCCATGAGCAAAGTGTTTCCTGCTCGCTGCATTACTAAACTCACCGCAGAGATTTGATAGGTATAACTATTCCCTAAATCTCCTTGGAGTGCATTTTTTAACCAAATGAAGTATTGCTCATGGGGGGGGCGGTCTAAGCCCAGACGATCCACTTCTGACTGGATGAATTGCTGAGAAACAGCTGGATTGGCTCTTAACGTATCTAAGGCATCTCCTGGGGCCAGCTTAATCAACGTAAAGCTGAGCACGGATACCAGGAATAAAAGGGGGAGTGAACCCAGGAGACGTTTTAATGCGTAGGCGAACACAGGTAATACCTATCCAGCTCAGCTCTATTGTGCCAAACATAAGCTTAGCAGGGAGGCTATTACGCTTGAGAATCAGCGAAGACTGCCTAGGATTCAGATAGACATTTAGGGATCAGCTTTAGCCCTAAAGGCTGCAGCCCACTTGTCCAGAGACAGGTGAGAACACTGTCTCTGGTGTTATTTCATCGAAAGAGGGTACCGCCAATTCCTGGAATTCTTCTGTGCAGCGGACAAAGATTTCTACACCCAAGGCTAAGGCCATTTCATCAAAGTCAAAGCAAGGGTGATGGTGGGGTTTATCTAGCCCCTTATCTGCATTGGCGGATCCTAAGAAGAAATAGCAGCCAGGAGCCTCTTTTAGAAAGTAGGCCATATCTTCACCGCCCATCGTTCTTTCTGGGACTACATGCGCAACATTTCCCAGCACTCCAGCAGCCACCCCTTGAATCCATTGGGTTATGACCGGATCGTTAATCACGGCTGGATAGTGACGAATATATTCAAATTCGTAGGTGGCTCCAAAAGCTTTGCAAACATTGGCTACTACCGCTTCAATGCGCTGGGGGAGAAGATCCGCCAGCTCCAGGGAGAAGGAACGCACAGTGCCCTCTAGATAAGCCTCCTGGGCAATGATGTTGAAGGCAGAACCCGCATGCAGCTTACCTACCGTGACCACTGCACTCTCAAAGGGATTCACATTGCGCGAAACAATCGTCTGCAAAGCCGTGATCACATGAGATGCAACCACTACCGCATCTACGGTTTGATGAGGCATCGCTCCATGACCGCCCCGCCCTTGGATCTTGAGTATGAATTGGTCAGCATTCGCCATAATCGGCCCGGCCTGGATGCCCGCCGTTCCCAAGGGCAGATTATTCCAGAGATGTAGACCAATGACGGCATCCACCTCAGGATTTTTCAAAGCTCCTTCCTCAATCATGGGCAAGGCTCCGCCTGGGCTTTCTTCTGCTGGCTGAAATAGAAGCTTGACGGTGCCTTTGAGGGCTTCTCGATGCTCGGCTAAGTACTTTGCCACTCCGAGCGCAATGGCCGTGTGCCCATCATGTCCACAAGCATGCATCACTCCAGGGCGAGTGGAAGCATAACTAATTTTGTTCAATTCCTGAATGGGAAGTGCATCCATGTCCGCGCGAATGGCTAAGACTTTGCCAGGTTGTACCCCTTTTAGCGTGGCTACCACACCGGTCTTGGCGACACCCGTCCTCACCTGCCAACCAAGAGATTGCAGTTGCTGAATCACAAAAGCACTGGTTTGCTCTTCCAAAAATCCCAGCTCAGGATACTGATGAAATCTCCGTCTCCAGGAAATCAGATCTGGCAGAAGAGCTTCTACTTGAGGGCGTACTTGCATAGTCGCTTGCCGAGAATAAGTGGATACACGGGGACAGGTGGTTGTTCTATTCCTTGAGTTTACTGCATAGCAGAAAGGCAGATTCAAATCATAGATATATTTTGCTAAACTGAGAGAACATCCTTCTCATAAATGATAGAAAATCAATATATGAGTTTCACATCAAGACAATTTAGAATTTTTACGAAGACTCAATGTGGATATGGTAAGTAATTAGGTAACCTATTCTTAATACAACGTATTCCTACTTAGCCCATAGTACTTCCTGTAAATATACTGACGAGATTTCGCTGATGCAAAGAAGTTGGGAATAGGGCACTTTATCTAATATAGAGATTGATATGGAAGTTACCTTGAATAGAGATCAACCAGGCGCAGAAAATCAACAAGGTTCTGAAAGAAAAATTAGGATCCTGGTAGCTGAAGATAATCCAGTTAACCAAAAAGTGGTGGTAAAGCAGCTAATGAGTTTGGGCTATCAGGCAGAAGTCGTCAACAATGGCCAAGAAGCTGTGGATCGACTCAAAGAACACGAGTATGACGTGGTGCTTATGGACTGTCAAATGCCTATCATGGATGGGTACCGCGCCACTCAAGAAATCCGTAGTTTTGAAGGGGAGGGCAAACGTACCACGATCATTGCGATCACGGCCAATGCTATGCCCGAAGATCGGCAACGTTGCATGGATGCTGGCATGGATGATTACATGAGTAAGCCGGCTAGCCGGGAAGATTTGAGAAAGAAAGTGGAGCAGTGGACGCTCAACAAAATCTAAGTACTGCTCTGCAAAAATCTAGTCCGGCGAAAAACCTAAAAGCGGACAAAAAACATAAAAGCTATCGTAGAAGCCTTGCTCTGCACTATCATCTGGAACGGTGTGTGCTAACACCTGACAGTACTCGCAGTAAGTAGGTATCTCCTGTGGTAAATGACCTAATCCTCCGTGCCGCTCGTGGCGAAGTTCTTAACCGTCCTCCTGTGTGGATGATGCGCCAAGCAGGGCGCTACATGGCTGTCTATCGGCAACTCCGGGAGAAGTATTCTTTCAAAGAACGCTGTGAAATTCCAGAACTGGCGACAGAAATTTCTTTACAACCCTTCCGGGCCTTTAAACCCGATGGGGTAATCATGTTCTCCGACATTTTGACGCCTTTGGATGGTATGGGCATTCCCTTTGACATTATCGAATCGCGCGGGCCGATCATCGACTCTCCGATCCGGACCCAAGCCCAGGTGGACAAGGTCTATCCCCTCGACCCAGAGAAATCGCTGCCTTTCATCAAGACAATTTTGAATACCCTGCGCCAAGAAGTAGCGGGAGAAGCAACCGTATTGGGTTTTGTCGGAGCTCCTTGGACATTAGCTGCTTACGTAGTTGAAGGAAAAAGCTCTAAAGAGTACGCCTTGATCAAAGGGATGGCGTTTAAAGAGCCGGCCTTGCTGCACCAACTGTTAGGAAAGCTCGCAGAATCCATCGCCCGCTATATGATTTTCCAAATTGATTGCGGAGCGCAAGCGGTTCAGATGTTTGATAGCTGGGCCGGTCATCTCAATCCGATGGATTACGAAACCTTTGCCTTGCCCTATGAACAGCAAATTTTCAAAACCGTTAAAGAAGCTCGGCCTGGAGTGCCCTTGATTCTGTATATCAATGCTTCCGGTGGACTTTTAGAACGGATGGGCCAATCTGGTGCCGATGTAGTAAGTGTGGATTGGACAGTGGATATGGCGGAAGCCCGGAAGCGGCTTGGCCCAAATATCGCCGTGCAAGGCAACCTGGACCCCTGTGTTTTGTTTGGTCCTCAAGATTTAATTCGCACCCGCATTCTGGATGTCATCGAAAAAGCAGGACCCACCGGCCACATCATGAACTTAGGCCACGGCATCCTCCAGAGCACCCCTGAAGAGAATGCTCGGTTCTTCTTTGACACGGTGAAGTCTTTTAGTCGTGCGTAAAGTTTTCCTTCCACTCCTGGGCTCCAAAGGTGCTTATTCTCTCCTGCATCTTGAATGACTCAGGAGAAAGGACCCTGAGACGTAAGAGTTGTAAATTCAGACTTTCCGCAGTACAGCGGATCGCTTATGATTGAGAGTCCGTCTCCGCACAACCAGGCATACATGTGCCTAATTGTGCCCGTTCTCAAGAGGTAGTCCATGAGTAAAGACACTGCGCTAGCCCCCGTGTTTATGTTGCCTGATTTAATCGAGATTCAACGGGAGAGCTTTAGGTGGTTCTTGGAAGAAGGATTTATTGAAGAATTAGAAAGCTTTTCTCCTATTGAAGACTACACCGGAAAATTAGAACTCCATTTTTTGCCCAGGGACTACCGAGTGGTAGAACCCAAGTACGACATGGAAGAGTCTAAGCGTCGGGATACGACCTACGCGGTGCAGCTACGTTTGCCCGCTCGCCTGATCAATAAAGAAACCGGCGAAATCAAAGAACAAGAAGTCTTTTTGGGTGAAATTCCCTTGATGACGGACCGCGGTACCTTCATTATTAATGGGGCTGAACGGGTCATCGTTAACCAGATTGTCCGTTCCCCGGGCGTCTATTTCAAGAAAGAAATCGACACCAACGGACGTAGCGCTTTCAACGCTTCTTTGATTCCAAACCGGGGCGCTTGGTTAAAGTTTGAAACCGATGCTAATGACCTGGTGTGGGTCCGTATCGACAAGACTCGTAAGCTCTCTGCTTTGGTTCTACTCAAGGCCCTGGGACTTTCTGATGGGGAAATCCTAGATTCCCTGCGTCACCCAGAGTACTTGCAAAAGACCATCGAAAAAGAGGGGAATTTTACAGAAGATGAAGCCCTGATGGAGCTCTATCGCAAGCTTCGTCCCGGTGAGCCTCCAACCGTAGCGGGTGGCCAGCAACTCCTAGAATCTCGTTTTTTCGACCCCAAGCGTTATGACTTGGGTAAAGTTGGCCGCTACAAGATCAACAAGAAGTTGCGCCTGAATATTCCCGATACCACCAGAGTCTTGACCCCTCAGGACATTCTTGGCTGTATCGACTACCTGATCAACCTGGAATTTGACACTGGAACGGTTGATGACATCGACCACCTCGGTAACCGTCGTATTCGCTCGGTTGGTGAACTCCTTCAAAACCAGGTCAGAGTCGGTTTGAACCGGTTGGAGCGGATTATCCGTGAACGGATGACGGTCAGCGATGCAGATCAACTTACGCCCGCTTCTCTGGTGAACCCCAAACCCTTAGTGGCTGCCATTAAAGAGTTCTTTGGTTCGTCCCAACTTTCTCAGTTCATGGACCAGACCAATCCTCTGGCCGAATTGACCCACAAGCGCCGCTTGAGTGCCTTAGGCCCTGGCGGTTTGACCCGTGAACGGGCGGGCTTCGCGGTACGGGATATTCACCCCTCCCACCACGGAAGAATTTGTCCCATCGAAACGCCTGAAGGTCCTAACGCTGGTTTGATTGGTTCTCTGGCTACCCACGCCCGGGTGAACCAGTATGGATTTATCGAGTCTCCCTATCGCAAGGTGGTAGATGGACGTGTTACCAGCGAAGTGATTTATCTCACGGCGGATGAAGAAGATGAATTTCGGGTTGCTCCTGGGGATGTTCCTCTGCACGAAGATGGAACCTTTGCCGTCAGTCAGATTCCTTCTCGCTATCGTCAAGATTTCCAAGTCCTTCCGGCCGAAGAAGTAGACTACGTAGCAGTTTCCCCAATTCAGATCGTTTCAGTAGCCACTTCCTTGATTCCTTTCTTGGAGCACGATGACGCTAACCGAGCCCTGATGGGAGCGAACATGCAGCGGCAGGCGGTGCCTCTACTTTCTCCTGAACGGCCTCTGGTCGGTACAGGCTTGGAAGCGCAGGCGGCTCGTGACTCTGGAATGGTGATTATCTCTGATGTGACGGGAGAAATTTCCTACGTCAGTGCTACAGAAATTCGAGTTCGAGAAGATGTTACGGGTGATGAACGAAGCTATCCCCTACAAAAGTATCAGCGCTCTAACCAAGACACTTGTTTGAACCAAAAGCCGATTGCCTACGAAGGCGATCAGGTGGTCAAGGGTCAGGTGATTGCCGATGGTTCTGCGACTGAAGGTGGAGAGTTGGCGTTGGGCCAAAACGTTCTGGTAGCTTACATGCCCTGGGAAGGCTACAACTACGAGGATGCAATTCTCATCTCCGAGCGTTTGATCAATGAGGATGTCTATACCTCGATCCACATTGAGAAATTTGAGATTGAGGCCCGTCAGACCAAGCTTGGTCCTGAAGAAATCACACGGGAAATTCCGAACGTAGGGGAAGATTCTCTGCGCAACTTGGATGAGCGTGGGATTATCCGAGTCGGTGCCTGGTGCGAATCGGGAGATATTCTGGTGGGTAAGGTCACGCCTAAGGGTGAATCAGACCAGCCCCCTGAAGAAAAGCTGCTGCGGGCTATCTTTGGAGAGAAGGCACGCGATGTGCGGGATAACTCTCTGCGGGTGCCTAACGGGGAGAAAGGCCGGGTTGTAGATGTACGGGTATTCACTCGGGAACAGGGAGACGAATTGCCGCCTGGTGCCAACATGGTGGTCCGGGTGTACATTGCCCAAAAACGTAAGATCCAAGTCGGGGATAAGATGGCAGGCCGCCACGGGAATAAGGGTATTATTTCCCGGATTCTTCCCAAGGAAGATATGCCCTACATGCCCGATGGTACGCCGGTTGACATTGTCCTAAACCCATTAGGGGTGCCTTCGCGGATGAACGTTGGTCAGGTCTTTGAAACTCTCCTCGGCTGGGCTGGCGATATTCTTGGTACTCGCTTCAAGCTGACACCGTTTGACGAAATGTTCGGAGAAGAAGCTTCTCGAAACTTGGTCCACGACCGACTGATGCAGGCCCGTGAAAAGTCCGGTAAGCCTTGGGTTTACTGTTCTGATGCTTCGGTCAAGATCAGCAATGATGTCCGTTTACAGTATGTCAAACCAGCGGTGGGTAAGATTACCCTCTTTGATGGTCGTACGGGCGAACCGTTTGACAGTCCGATCACGGTCGGCCGCTCCTACATGCTGAAGCTAGTTCACTTGGTAGACGATAAGATTCACGCTCGTTCTACAGGTCCTTACTCTCTGGTTACCCAACAGCCTCTGGGAGGAAAAGCCCAGCAAGGTGGTCAGCGTTTCGGAGAGATGGAAGTGTGGGCTTTGGAAGCGTTTGGAGCGGCCTACATCCTCCAAGAGCTACTCACTGTCAAGTCGGATGACATGATTGGCCGTAATGATGCCCTCAATGCCATCGTCAAGGGCAAAGCGATTCCTCGTCCTGGAATTCCTGAGTCTTTCAAGGTCCTAGTTCGTGAACTTCAGTCCCTGGGGCTGGATGTGTCTGTACATAAACTGGAAACAAAGAGCGATGGTTCTTCCAAGGATGTGGAGGTAGACCTGATGGCTGATGTTCTCAACCGTCGCGCGCCTTCTCGTCCTACCTACGAGAACGTTACCGTTACGCGGGATGACTTTACGGACGAATAAAGGCGTTTTTGAAGTGTTTGGAGGTCATCTGCCTGGTGCAGGTGGCCTTTTGCGCATTTCCAAGCATGGTCGAATACTTCTTTTTCACTCACGATCCGAAAATCCCCTCTAGACTCAGCACAAACCCAGGCAATACATCTTCACCAGAAACCTCAATAGGCGAATGCAGAACTTCAATGCCTTTGCCAATCCGATAGATCTCAACGGTTCGGTCTTTAGGATTCAGGAGCCAGCCTAAGCGAACGCCATTGTCGATGTATTCCTGCATTTTGTCTTGCAGGGGCTTGAGGCGGTCGCTTGCCGAACGCAGTTCAATCACAAAGTCAGGCGCGAGGGGCAAGAAACCTTCAGGATCTGGGTTAAGGGCAGTTAGCCTTTCTGATGCAACCCAAGCCGCATCAGGAGAGCGGATGGCACCGTTGGGTAGGATAAAGCCCGTTGAGGAGTCAAATAAGACCCCCAGCCCTGTTTGGCGATTCCATAGCCCTAAGTCAAGGTTTAAGTTGGAATTCCGTCTGCCCGATTCCCATCCAGTTGGCGGCATTACAATGAGTTCTCCCTTAGCCGTCAGTTCGAGTCTAATGTCACGATTTTCTCGACACAGTTCACGAAACTGGTCGTAGGTCAGATGGGCAATTGAGTCTAAATTCAGCGTCAGGGCAGTCATAGAACAGCCTTGGAGTTTGGAATGCCGTTAGCCGTAGTTTAGCATTTGCACTGAAACGGCAGGCATGAAACTGTCAGAGGATTGTCAATGGGCCAAGCACTTAGCTCAACTTCTTCGAGAACAAGGCATTAGCCCCGATAATATTTGATAGCTAGTCGTCCCTGAAAAAATCAATGGAATAGCAATGAGAGTAAGGATTCCTTGGGTGACCGCGTGTTTGTTTGGTTTCATCTTGATAGTATTTTTTCTGCTGGGACAGTTCGATTTTGTTGTGGCAGCCCCCGATCCAGTACTTTATGACAAAGCCCAAACAGCACAACGTAGCTTTCTGAGAACCCTAAAAACCCTCGTCAACATTGATTCTGGAACGGGTTATCAAAATGGGCTGACGAAGGTCGAAAACCTTGTGATTGAGCAACTTAAATCTGTCGGGGCAGACGTTAAAACCATGGAGGCAACGCCTAGTGCTGGAAGGATTATTCTTGCCTCGATTCAAGGAACGGGCAAAGGCAAGATTCTGCTCCTTGCCCACACCGACACTGTATTCAAGGAAGGAACAGCCGCTCAACGTCCATTCAAAGTTGCTGATGGCAAAGCCTACGGTCCAGGAGTTATGGACGATAAAGGAGGAATTCTCTTAGGTTTCGAGGCGCTCAAAACTTTGAAAGAGCTGAACTTTAAGAACTTTGGAACGATTACCTTTTTGATTAATCCAGATGAAGAAAAAGGATCCTTCGGTTCACGCGAGTTAATCAAAGAAACTGCTAAAAAACATGATGTTGCTCTAGTGTTAGAATTCGGGTCGCCACAAGATAAGGTAACCTCCTGGCGCAAGGGAATCGGTTACTACGGATTTGAAGTAAAAGGTCGAGCAGCTCATGCGGGGGCTGAACCAGAAAAAGGCTGTAATGCCTTACTGGAGGCAGCCTATCAAACTCTGCAACTTCGAAACCTCGGTGATCCGAACAAACAAACAACTGTTAATTTTACGGTTTTCCAGGCAGGGGACCGCCTGAATATGATTCCAGACCTGGCCAAGGTTCAGGCAGATGTGCGCGTACTGGACGCCCAAGAGTACATTCGCCTTGAACGTGACTTTGCGCGCATATCACAAAACAAACTGTTGCCTTGCACTGAAATCAAGGTTTTCTCAGAACGAGGTCGTCCACCGTTTCCACCCAATCCCAAAACCGATGCATTAGTTAAAAAAGCTCAAGCCATTTATCAAGAAATTGGTCTCAAGCTTGGAGTGGAGGGCAGTGGCGGTGGCACCGATGGGAACTACGCTGCCTCCGTTGGCACAACCACACTTGATGCGCTCGGACCTGTAGGTGGGGGTGCACATGGTCCAGATGAGTATATCGACTTAGAGCGCATTGCGCCTCGCCTTTATCTACTAACCAAGCTCTTAATGGATTTGGGAGCTTCAACCGAACGCTAGAACTAGAAATTGTGAGAACTCACAACGCTTAGCCTTGAGACTAAGGGAGCAGGCCATCGACCCTGATAATGTTTAAGCCCAGCGGACGCCGGACAATAAATTTTTGCGCTGCTGTTCTTTCGGTCGCTCCTCTCCCTTCTGCTCAGGTGGATGCGCTGAAGAAGTGGGTGGAACTGGTGCGGATTCTTGAATTTTCTGGCTAGCAGGTTCTACCTTCACCCTTCTCGCCTGCGGCTGCCAGACACGGCCAAGCCCCTCGACAAAGCAAATGTTCAGCTTGCTGGGTGCCAGCTTCACGTGAGCTACGCTTACGGCTGCGCCTGCCGGACACGCTTACGGGGACCGCTCAGGGACCACCCCCAGAACTGCACCAGGGGCCGTTGATAACTACTGAAGGGTCGGAGCATCGTCTTCAGATAAACCTGCTTCCTCGAACATCTTCAGCGCTGGTCTAGCCTTCTCACGCGCTGCACGATATTCTTGCCTCAGCTTCACGTAATTGCCCAAACTATCTATTTGACTCAATAGTTGCTTGGCTTCTTCCTCCGTAATGTCTTCGTTAGAAAATAGCTTCTCAAGCAAAGGCTTAACATTAGCCACATCCCTGCGGCCTCTCTGTACACTCAACTTTAGAACGACAAGGGCCTTCACCTCGTCAATTGCCCGTTCAGATTCGCTCTTCTTCGATTGTCTAGGGGTACGCTTTTTCTTCTCAGACTCAACAGGCTCAAAGACATCCGCACCGAAATCATTTTCTATTTCAGAGGCGGGAAGCTCTACATTCTCTAATGCCTTTTGGCCTAGCACGTGAGCTTCGCTTACAAGGACCTCTTTTTTTTCTTTAGCAGCAACCATTGATAAACTCCATGCAGTTAATATTCTCCAACAATTATACCCAATAACAGTTAGATATCCAATGCTTTAATGCGATTTCTTAAGACTAAGAATAAGTGCTTTCAAGCATTGCTTTGCTTTCCTCTCTCTCCTGATATTTAAGTTGTTATTAGAGCCCGATAGACCCAACGGAATGAGACGATGCCAAACAACACCCCCCAGCGCACACAGCACCGGGAGCGATTAGAAGTCATCCCCTACCTCTGGCATCTCTAGCATCTCTAGACTATCCCCAC
>CASBPW010000037.1 GCA_949127685.1 Candidatus Sivonenia alaskensis PMM_0068
CTAAAGGAGATACCGTTAAGTGGGTCTTCGTGAAGGCTGGTCCCCACAACGTTGTTTTTGATGACGCGGCCAATAAGGCTCTTTCTCACGAGAAGTTAGTCGTTAAGACTGAGCCTACCTTCGTTACCAAGTTTGATAAGGCCGGTACTTTCAAATATCACTGCACCCCTCACAAAGCGGCTGGCATGGTTGGCGAAATCATCGTTAAGTAAGCACTAAAATAAAACTGATTGACCCTAGGAGGACAAAAGTTTCCTAGGGTTTTTTGTGATACTCATGCCCTATTGCTTACTGGGTTATTTCCCCTCTTCCATAGGATGCAACGCTAGCTGCTCACCATCGATCTTTTAAGCTGCGCACTTTGGCAAAAACGTTCACAGGGTCGAACGCACCCGTAGTCTTTTGCAGTGCTGGTTGGTCATAGCGCAGGAATGGATTTGTTCTTTTCTCTTCTCCCAAGCGCAGGGGAACGCTGGGTTTTCCTTGGGCTCGGAGAACTTCTACTTCTTTCAAACGTTCTTTCAGGTCTGGATTGTTCGGATCTACCGTCAGAGCGAAACGTAGATTGCTGAGGGTATATTCATGGGCGCACCAGACTAAAGTTTCATCGGGCAAAGATCTGAGCTGATTCAAGGAAGCTTGCATTTGGGCTGGGGTTCCTTCGTGGAGCCTGCCACAACCTGCACCAAACAGCGTATCCCCTGCGAATAAATGACTACTTTGAGGAAGCCAATAGGCGATGTGCCCCAAAGTGTGTCCAGGCACAAAGAAAACCTGAACTTCCTCTCCGGCAAAAGAAAAAGTATCTCCGTGTTTTAGATACTCCGTCTGTCCTGGAATTCTTTTGCGTTCTCCATCGGCTTGCGAAGCATATATTTTAAGCTGCGGATACCGCTCTTTTAAAGCTTGATTGCCACCGACATGGTCCCAACAATGGTGGGTATTCCAGATAGCGGTAAGCTCTACGCCTAGACTTTCTACTTGCTCAAGGACTGGTTGCGCTTGGGCTGGATCTACGACAACAGCTTTACGCTCCTGATGGTCCACCAGTAGAAAGATATAGTTATCGCGCAAAACAGGAATGAGATGAACAGCTAAACGTTCCATAGTGCCTAGGGGGAGATGCGGACTCGGGCAAAACGGTCACGCAGTAGTTTAAAAGAAATCGGAATTAGAAACGCTGCCAGCGTAAGCGTTACGGAAACTTGTTTGGGAATTTCAATCTCCCAGTAGCTTGCTACGAGCTTTAAGCCAACAAAACCGACAACGGCATAGGCAATTTGTTCAATGCTTGGGAACCAATCAATGATCTTGGTCAAGAGTATGGCAGAGATGCGCAGCATGAGGATAGCGGCAAACGACGACAAGACAATGAGTAGATATTTCTCGGTATACGCTACTGCAACCAGAACTTGGTCTATGGCAAAAGCGAGGTCAGCCAACTCAATCGCAATCACCGTTTTCCAGAAGGGGCTGATTTTAAAGAAGCTGATTTTAGCAAGAAAGTTTGGGACATTCTCTTCTTCTTCTTCCTGATTATGGGCTCCATTTCTAAAATCCCAGAAGTGCTTCACACAGAGGTAGAGCAGATAGAAGCCACCGATCAGGCGCGTCACAGGAAAGGCAATCAAGACTGCTGCAAAGACAATGGCCAGAAAGCGCATCACATAAGCACCCACTAAACCGTAGGTAAGTGCTTTTTTGCGTTGCTCAGGGGGGAGTTTTCGGCTCATTACAGCCAGAACGGCTGCATTATCAAAACTCAACACCCCCTCTAGTAGAACTAGCGTGAGGATGATAGGAACATCTAGTACGGAAAACTGGTAGGAAAATATGCTATGTAGAACGTGAGCAGCAGAATCCGAAACAGAAGACACGTCGTACAAACCCCATATAGCTTTACCTATCTTTCAATAATAACCCAAGTTGCGGGTTATATAAGTCAAGAATAACAGGCTTAGAGTGAGCATACGAATCACCCCGAACGGCAACAGACTGCGCCGGGTAAAGATCGGGCGAAACTTTTGCAATCAATTAATAAACGCTACTTCCATCGTGAAGGCAATGATGAACGTGGCCACTTTCAGCAAAAATCCATCCATGGTCACCGCATGGATAAATTTAGGAAACCGAGAGGTGATGCCACTAAACACTGTTTCAATATAGTGACGAGTACTTTGCTTGATGTAAGCGACCCAGGGCGGATCCAGTCGCTTGGAATTGCGTTTACGGGCAATCTGGAGAGAAATGGCATCCGTCTCCTTGAGATCGTCTTCCGCCTGATAGTCGGTATAACCAGCATCCCCATAGACTGAACTGCCCGCTGGCAGGTTGAGGGGGAGGGCGTTGAGTCCCCGTGTGTCATTGGCTTCACCCGGTAAAAAGGCAAATTCAACCGGGATGCCGTCTCGGGTTCCCAGCAACTGAACCCGGATGCCGTAAAAGTAGCGCTTTTTAGAGGCAATGTAGCCCCGATAGTCCTCCGAGCGGACTAAGCGAGCTCGGGGAATCCGAATATTGTCACAGATTGGCACAGGGAACGAGTCCAACAGGTACTCTGTGCTAGGGGTGAGTGATTTGAGGATCAGACCGAGGCAGTCAAACAGATCGAGTAAGGGCACAAACAACCGATGTAACCGTCGTGAAAATCTCGATGGGCTCAGCATTTGGGGCATCCAACCGTGCTCTTGCAAATACTGACAGGCAGTGACGTGATTGCCTCCGAAGAAGCGCGCCGCAACTAAGGTGGCGGTAATGACTTCTGCGTCACTCATCTGACAGCGACAGTCTTCATGGTGGCCCACTGCCTTGAGCAAATCATCAGTGATGGCGTAGAGGGCTATAACTTCGGTAAACATTTTCTCCTCTCCTTGCGTAAGGGCTTCTGGAGAAGATTTTATTGCTTAGTCCCTATTCGGGATAACTAGCAACTTGCGTTAATAGAGGAAGAATACGAATGGTTTACTATGATTTAAACCCGCATCATTGACTTGCATGAAAGGCTATATGCTGAAGCACTGTGTCAAGAGGAAGAGTTATTGAATCCCCTGTGATTTTCAACCTAATAATGTTGTAGAAAAAGTAAATAGAACTTTATCGATGGTAACGATTATATGAAACCATTCAACATTCTTTTCACAAGCGTTGGTAGACGCGTTTCGCTGATTCAAGCATTTAAGCAAGCATTAAG
>CASBPW010000038.1 GCA_949127685.1 Candidatus Sivonenia alaskensis PMM_0068
GGCTCACGCACAATCTGCTGATCAGGCAGTGCTACCAACTCTTTCTCCATTTCTTTAACCTTAGTGGGCAGGAGTAGTGCTTGGCGTTCTTCCAAGAGACAAGCTGCAATCGGCAAGGTCTGTTCCAGGTCTTCCAAGGGACGAGGAATCACGAATACAGCATTCAGTTCACCAACTCGTTCAGCCTCTAGCATCCCTGCTTCAATAGCGTAAACGACATCAGAAACGCGACCCTGGATGATTGCTGTGCATAGCCCTGAACCAATCCTTTCGTAGCCGATCAGGAAGACCTCAGCGGATTTAAGCATCATGTCTGTGGCTGCGACCAAGGAAGGAAATCCACGAGTTTCCAAAAGCCCAATCGCTTGGTTACTGAGATGTTCATAGCCTTTTTTGAGGACCAAGGGGAGACGACTACCAATCGGCAAAATGACTTCCAGATTAGAAGAAGGACGAGGAATGACCAGCGATAGCGCCTCTTGACCGAACACTTGTTCCGCCATCTCTACGCCCGCTGCTACTGCAATACGGACATCTGCCGTATTCCCACGCACTACAGCCGTGCAATTGGCATCCCCTATTTTTTCGTAGCCAACTAATTTCACCCCAGCTGCTTTGATCATGGCATCGGCAACGCCAACGATCGCTGGAAAACTTTGAGTAGAGACCATGCCTAGAGCACTTTCCATGAAAACCTGCGCAGAGGATGAAGGGATAGTCCCCTCCTATACTAACTTCTCTCTATAGACCTCACCCTTATTGAGGGGGTTGCTTTAAGGTTTGCTCATGAGGGAAGAGGGTCGAACGTAGGCGGTTCAAATAAGCCGCTCCTGGAACGTTCTCCCTAGAATTAGGGTTGCCCGATACCGGGGGACCAGAAAGTAAAGCTTTAGGCTGGTTTGGAGCAGGTTGAATCACCTGATCGACCTGAGCGTCCTGAGTAACCGAGCTACCATTGTCCGTACCCATCTCTCCTAGTAGAGAACCGGGGGCGATGACTTGGGAAGGTTCAATGGATGGATTAAGCAAGGTTGAGGTGGTGCCAATACAGGCATTGGAGCCGATCATCCCTGAGCCAACCACCAATACCCCTGCCCCTAAACTAGCTCCTGCCTGAATTTCCAGCGTGCCTTCATAAGCCTGAAGAATGACTCCCATCCCCAAACAAGCCCCTGCCCCAATGATAATGCGACTATTTGGACCTGCCTGGAGAAGGACTCCAGGTGCAATAACCGCCCCAGGGTCAATAGTTACATCGCCCTGGATGTAGCTATTAGAATCCAAGGCGGGTTGCAGTAATTGCATATTAAGGTTTCTGGATCAGGGTTTCTAGCACACGACGCTTGGCTTTGGGGTCAACACCAATCAAGCGCACATATTCGCCTTCATATTCACGCAGTTCAGCTTCCAGTGCCGCTACCACCTCTGGTTCTCGCGAGGTCTGAATCAAGGTGCCACTTTCCCAGGCATTCGCCCGGTAGCGCCGCTTATCAGAGTGCTCCAAACCGATTTGATGACCTTGCGCCAACAACTGGCGTATTTGGTCCAAGACCTGAGCATCAAGAGATGAGGATTGGCTGTAAGCAGGAGCCGAGGAAGCGGTCGATGCACTACTGGAAGGAGCACGGTCGGTTGAATGGGTTGAGTGCGCACTGCCATTTTGACCTGGACGTTGAATAATCACTTCTAAAACGCGTCGCTTGGCCTTGGCGTCGATACCAATTAAACGAACATACTCGCCTCTATGATCGCTGAGACAAGCTTCCAGCTCAGCCAGCACATCCGACTCGCGATTGGATTGAATCACGGGACAGCTTTGCCAAGCATTAACCTTGAATTGTCGTTCGTTAGCGTACTCAGCCCCAATCCGATTCCCCTGAGCCAAGAGCTGACGAACCTTGGCAAGAGCATCTGAAGACAGCGAAGAAGAGGAAGAAGAGGAATAAGAAGGAGAAGAATTCCCAGCAGCACTGCCAGGACCTCTAGCCACAGGCCCATCCGATTTTTGAATCAGGAGTTCTAGCACACGGCGCTTAGCCCCAGGGTCAACCCCAATCAAGCGTACGTAAGCGCCCTCATTTTCTCTTAAAGAAGCTTCTACCGCAGCAATCACATCTGACTCACGATTGGACTGAATGAGCACACCACTGTCCCAAGCGTTCGCTTTGTAGCGTCGTGTATTGGCGTACTCGGTGCCGACTCGATAGCCTTGAGCCAGTAGCTGACGCACTTGTCCTATGATTTCTGGGGATAACAGACCACTACCAGCACCGCGCACCGCAGAGGCTGAGGTGGTCGCAATCGATTTAACAGGTGCAGACACCTGCTGTCCTGGTCGCTGAATAAGAGTTTCTAGGACACGACGCTTAGCGTTGGAGTCAATCCCGATTAATCGGACATATTCACCCTCATGATCCATCAAACAAGTTTCAAGAGCCGCTACCACTTCCGATTCGCGATTCGATTGAATCGACGCGCAGCTCGTCCAGGCATTCGCTTTGTAGCGTCGCTCATCCGCGTGTTCTGTCCCGACGCGATAGCCTTGCATCAATAGCTGACGCACCTGCTCCACAGTTTCTGAATTTAAAAACATAGACTGGCCCCGTTCATAAGTACGACTTAATTCAGCACGTTCGTTACGGATAGGGATGATGCACTCATCATCCTCAGCGCACTGGTATCCTGCCCGCAAAGCATCATTGATGCCAACCACATGGCGGGCAAACGAAGCATCCATTTCTTGCACATTCGGCAGGCGGTCTGCCTGCTGCTGATTGGTAATGATCGAACCGGAAGCAACATAACGGCCCGGAGGAATTTCTACATCCTGAATCAAGGCATGCATCATCACGATGCAACCCTTGCCCACTTTGGCATTGAAGACCGTAGACCGAAAACCGATAAATGAATCGTCACCCACATAAGCAGGCCCATGAATAAGTGCCATGTGCGTGAGTGAAGCGTTATCACCAACCCATACCGAGTAGGAGCTTTGGTCATCTCCGGTCACTCGCCCCTGCTCTAAGCCATGAATGACCACACCATCTTGAACATTGCTTCCCGCACCGATATGAAAAGGAGTCCCTTCATCGGCACGGATCGAAACCCCTGGAGCAACCATCACGTTGGCTCCGATATGGACATCCCCAATAATCCGGGAGAAAGAATGGATGAAGGCAGTTGGGTCAATGCTGGCCTCAGCCAAATGGCGTGACCAAGGAGTGGGGGGGGCTGCAAAACTAACCATCAAAGAATTCCTCTAAGCCACTAACGATCTTGATCTTTCTTGCTGTAGAGGGAGCGATTATCCACACTAACCGTGTCGATAATGCCCACCACTACTGCATCCAATGGACGTTTTTCACTACCAGGGACTTGCCGAGCTGCACTTCCACGGCTCACCAGTACCCACTCGCCGATTCCAGCGCCAACACTATCGGCCGCCACCTCGTATTTGAGCATCGGCTCTCCCGTTTCATCCATAAACTGGACAAAGAGGAACTTCACCCCCATCAGACTAGGTTCTTTCTGGGTGCTGACGACGGTCCCGCGGACCCTGGCAATCTGCATTAAGGTCTGCCGTAAGGACGGATGTTGCTCACGCCTTCACGGAACTGCTCCACCGCTTCGGTATAGCGAATCGGCAGCACATACTCCAAGTTCTCGTGAGGACGGGCAATGATGTGATGAGAGAGTAGCTGACCGCCATTTACCCGCTTAATCGAATCAATTCCGGCGGCCACAGAAGCTTGTACTTCCGACACATCACCCCGAACAATGACGGTGACCCGACCACTGCTGATTTTTTCATAGCCCACCAAAGTGACGCGCGCTGCTTTTACCATTGCATCAGCGGCTTCCACCACGGCGGGGAAACCCAAGGTCTCCACCATACCAACTGCAATTGCCATAACGTGTTCTCTCCTATGTTTTTTGTGGACGATTATCTGGTTTCATCACGGAACTGCTGGACCTCTTCGGTGTAGCGAATCGGTAAGACATACTCCAAGTTCTCGTGAGGACGAGCAATAATGTGATGGGATAGCATTTGACCGCCGTTTACCCGCTTCACCGATTCAATACCGGCGGCCACAGAAGCCTGTACTTCCGACACATCACCCCGAACAATAACGGTGACCCGGCCACTGCCGATCTTTTCATAGCCCACCAATGTGACGCGGGCTGCTTTTACCATTGCATCAGCGGCTTCCACCACGGCGGGGAAACCCAAAGTTTCAACCATACCAACTGCGACTGCCATCAATACTCCTTCTTAGATAAGTGGTGAATAATTAACCTTCGCGGAACTGCTCAACTGCTTCGGTGTAGCGAATGGGCAAAACGTACTCTAGATTCTCAGAAGGACGGGCAATGATGTGATGAGACAAAACCTCACCTCCAAATACTCGTTTGACCGCTTCGATTCCAGCAGCAACAGA
>CASBPW010000039.1 GCA_949127685.1 Candidatus Sivonenia alaskensis PMM_0068
AAAAGAGATATCCTCTTAAAAGACTGATTGGCCTACGTCCCTATGGAAAATCCTGCTACTAAAGCCTGGAGTGGTCGTTTCGAAGGTTCCCTCCATGAGACGATTTATAAATTTAATGCTTCTATTCCCTTCGATATCGAGCTGATTGAATACGATATCCAAGGTTCCAAGGCTCATGCGCAGATGTTAGGAGAGACAGGCATTATCGTGCTGGAAGAACAACAAAAGCTGATCCTGGCCTTAGATGAAATCCTCGATGAATGGCGTAGTGGAATCTTCCGACCGGATCCTGAAGCGGAGGATATCCACTATGCCGTGGAGAAGCGTTTGATTGCGCTGGCCGGGGACTTGGGCAAGAAGCTGCACACGGCCCGCTCGCGCAATGACCAAGTGGCAGTCGACCTCAGGCTCTATGTGCGCGATCATCTCGATCGGATTGATACCCTCCTCCAGGCACTCCAAGGGCAGTTCTTAAACATGGCTCAGGACCATGTGGAGACGCTGATTCCTGGCTATACCCATCTCCAGCGGGCTCAGCCCGTGAGCTTAGCCCATCACCTCTTGGCCTATTTTGAAATGTTCAAACGGGACCGGGAAAGGCTCGTAGATCTCAAGAAACGGGTGAATATTTCGCCTTTGGGTTCTGGCGCTTTGGCTGGAACGACGTTGCCGATCCAACGCCATCTGACCGCCGCTCTATTAGGATTTAGCGCTCCCAGCGAAAACTCTCTAGATGCGGTGAGCGACCGGGACTATGTAGTGGAATTTATGAGTGCTAGTTCGCTGATCTTGGTGCACCTTAGCCGGCTCTCTGAAGAATTGATCATCTGGGCTTCCCAGGAATTTGGCTTTATTGCGCTGACGGATCGCTGTTCCACGGGTTCTTCCTTGATGCCTCAGAAGAAAAACCCCGATGTCCCCGAACTAATCCGGGGTAAAACAGGACGAGTATTTGGTAATTTGGTAGGCTTGCTGACTACCCTCAAAGCGTTACCCTTGGCCTATAACAAAGACCTGCAAGAGGATAAGGAAGGTTTGTTTGATACGGTGCGGACGGTAGAAAACTGTGTGCAAGCGATGACCATTCTTTTGGCAGAGGGCATTGTGATCCGCACCGAACGATTGGCTCAAGCGATTACAGAAGATTTTTCCAATGCGACCGATGTCGCTGACTATTTGGTGCGTAAAGGAGTGCCATTCCGAGAAGCCTATAACCTCGTGGGAACCATCGTCCGTACCTGCTTGCAGGAAAATCTCTTATTGCTGACCTTGCCCTTAGAACGTTGGCAGCAATTTCATCCCGCTTTTGCTGCCGACCTATATGATGCAATTGCTCCCCAGCAGGTGGTTGCAGCCCGTAATAGCTATGGCGGAACTGGGTTTGAGCAGGTTCGGGGAGCCTTAGGACGGGCCCAGGCTTGGTGGCGAGATTACAAGGGTTGATGTTACTAGCAGGGCAATGAGTGGCAAAATACTGGAGTATTAAGAAATTTTTATGGTTGCCACCGCTCAGACTTCAATTACAGAATCCAAGCCCCCTAAATCTCTCATGGGGCCTTCTCAAAACTTCTTGAGCCCTACCTTAGGTCTTTTTCTCCTATCGATGGTTCTGCCCCTCGTGGGAATGTTTGGACTCTATCAAGTACAGTGGAATCCCTGGCTTTCTTTCACCACAGGGTTTATAGCTGTTTGGCTTCTAAACGTAGTGCTGCACGACAGTAGTCATCGCAGTGCCCATTGCTGGCCTTGGCTGAATGATTCTCTCGGATTCTGGGCTGCGCTTCTGCAAGGGCTTACCTGGCCTGTTTTCCTGCGGACTCACCTAGCACATCACGCCCATACCAATGACCCAGAGAAGGACCCTGACTATTACGTATCGACGGGCGGTCCCCTTTTGCTAACTCCTATCCGCTTTTTCCATCAAGAATGGTTTTTCTTCCGCCATCACCTTTATAAAGGCTGGCAAGATTTGGGTCTATGGGCTTTGAGTCGGGGGATCCAGATCGGTCTATTAGTCTTAGCTTGGCACCTAGGCTATTTCAAGTACGTGATGGACCATTGGTTCGTCCCCGCCGGTTGGGTTGCGTTGGGCCTTGGTATTTGGCTAGATTATTTTCCCCATCGCCCTTTTGATACGCTAGGCCGTTTCGGGAGTACCAGAGTCTATCCTAGTCGTTGGTTAAATCGGGTTATTTTTGGTCAAAACTATCACTTAGTTCACCATTTATGGCCCTCTGTACCCTGGTATCACTATCAAGATGCCTATTACGCTACCAAAGAACTTCTTCTAGAGAAAAAATCCCCGCATGGTCTGGGGCTATCCAATCCTCGTGAATGGATGATGTTTCTGCGTGACTTCTTTGTGGGAGTGCCTAAATAGCATGGCAGACAATAAAGGCTAGAGCAAAACCAACAACAACGACGCTTATACTAAAAATCTTTCAGACTTTCCTTATCCCGAACTTACGTTAATTATGTGATCACAACCACAAAAGCAATTATCGACCTTACAACAGGAAGAGACATTTCATCGTGGAGAGTAGGCAGAAGTCTTTTACTCCCAGTCAGGATAGTTAGGCAGTTATGAATCCTATATATAAAGGAAGAAATCTATGTCATTCAGTCAAGATAATTTCATCTTCCAAATGCCAAGCGGGATCAACGATACATAGAAAAACTAAGGGTTCTGTCCCCAAGTTGCGAATAAATTGTTTGGCCCCAGGCGGAATATAGATCGCATCTCCTGATTCTACCTCCTGCATTTCAGCATCTATATACATTGCCCCAAAGCCTTGAAGAATATAATAGACTTCAGAAGTTTTTAGGGCATGCGGGGTAGAAGTCTGCCCCACGGCAACGGTGGCATGAGCCAAACTGTATCGTAGGTCTAGGGATTGTTTGTCAGGATGTAATAACTCCCGAAGTCTGGTGTTATCCCCGGCCGTGAATTCAGTGCATAGTTTAAGTTTTTGGATCAGCATAAACCCTCCTAGTTTTCTTGAAAATACTGGCCTACGGCATGCGCAATTACTTCATTTCCATCTAGCGCCAAGGTCTGGCTCTGACGGGGAGGCTGAGGAGCTTGATGGAGAAACTCCCAGTTGCCTTCAGTCAACGCATGGGGCGTAAGCACCTGATGCTGGGCATAGTTCTGAATCCCTTCTATCAGAACGGCCGCTTCTGCAAAATTATCTCTGGTTACCGAGACAATCGGCACCCCTACCCGACAGGCTTCCGCAAAAGTTCCATAGCCTGGCTTCGAGATCACACGTCCACACAAAGGCATGAAATCCACAGGCCGATAGGGATATAAGTTCCGGTTTATCTTGAACAGATTAGGTAGGTCAGGCGCTTTCTCGTCAAAAGTAATAAATTGCCAATCAGGAAATTGAACAAGATTTCCGTACGGAATCTGGTCAAGCCCAAGCCCCCCAAAAGTCAACAAAACTGTACGG
>CASBPW010000040.1 GCA_949127685.1 Candidatus Sivonenia alaskensis PMM_0068
CTGATATCTTGGGTAAGGCAGCGTGTATGGATGAATTGGTTGCTTACTGTTCGTTTTTTTTCAGACAAGTTTCGCATGAGTTCCAGTTGGGTAACGACTTGATTTCCTAGGACCCTTAAGGCTTGCACCTGCTCTAAGTTTAGCTCGCGGGGCACATAGTCCATCACACATAAAACACCCAAAGCCTGTCCTTTGGTCGCGAACAGAGGTATACCCGCGTAGAACCGAATCGGGGGGTCTGCGGTCACCAGGGTACTGGTCGCAAATCGTTCGTCGAGCCATGTATCCGGAACGAGGAGGCAGTCTGAACGGCGGAGGGTATGGGCACAGAAGGTAAAATCAATCGGCGGTTCGATGTGGTTGCAGTCTACCCCGGACTGCAACCACTGGCGACAAGCCTCGATCAAGTTGACAGAAGCCAAGGGGACTTTACACAACTGAGCCGCTAGACCCCTCAGGTTATCAAAAACTTGCTCAGAGATAGTCTCAGAAATCTCAGAGAGATGAGGCGTTTCTTCTTGGGTGTTATCAGTTTTTGGGGCTTTATTTTTACGAGCCTGGTCCGCTGTCATCCGAATAAAGCCTCAAGCGCAATGGTTTCTCCTAATAAATGATGAACAGTTAGGGACATAAGCGATCGGACGGAATCGCTCCTGCCTACTTTTCGCCCAAGACTTCTCCAGCGACAAGATCTCTAGCCCGAGCATACTCCCACGCCGATTGCGGATTCTTGCTGGCAGGTTGGACCTGGAGCACTAAAACGGCTCCCGTCCCGGTTCCAACAATAAAGCCTTGATTTTTAAGCACTTCTAAAACCACGCCGCAATCTCCCTGCGATGGATGCGGCATCGTTTCTAGAATCCGCAGGCGTTCTTTCTGATGAAATGTATAGACGTAGGGATAAAATGCCCGCACTTGGTTGTGCACAGGCCCCTGCCAATCCAACCAATATTGTTCCTTGCGAATTAAGGGAGCGGAGGAACTTTGACTGGGGTCCTGGGGCTCCGGAACAATTTGGTCGAACTGTAGGAGCGTCTGGATGAGCAACTCCGCCGTGAGCCCAGAGAGTTTATCGGCTAACTGTTGAGCGTTCCAGTCTATGGGTAGCGAAAAAGCAGTTTTCAGAAGCATCGGTCCCGTGTCCATCCCTGCATCCATGAGCATGGTGGTCACGCCCGTCTCTGCTTCTCCGTGATAGAGACACCATTGAATCGGGGCCGCGCCCCGGTATTTTGGCAGTAAAGAAGCATGGCCGTTGATGCAGCCTTTTGCCGGCATCGCCAAAACCTGGGGAGAAAGAATTTGCCCATAGGCCACCACCACAAAGAAGTCAGCTTTTAGGTCGTCCAATGCCTGAAGCGCCGATTCATCTTTCCGGAGTCGCTCCGGTTGCCATAGGGGAATACCTTTTGCTTGGGCTAAGGCTTTAACGGGTGTTGGCACAATTTTTTGGCCCCTCCCCTGCGGACGGTCCGGCTGGCTGACTACGCCCACAACCTCAAAAAAAGGTTCCGCCAAAAGCGCAGTGAGCGAAGGAACGGCATAGTCAGGCGTACCGAAAAATATTAGGCGCATTGGATTTGAGAATGTTTTTAATGCCCATTATCCCAGTAAGTTAAGCTGCTTCAAGCTTCTGAATGCTGTCGAATAACGCTTGCACCTTATCTCGTAAATTACGAGAAGACAGCTTTCTGGCATCTAGGATGCAGTCTCTCCTAGGTTAAAGAGCACCTGCAAGGACTGGAGGGCACGTCTACGCACTTCCACATCCTGTTCGGCTCGAAGTTGTACCATCGGGTCATGGAGTATTTTGTTGACGATGGCGCGGGTGAGGCCGTCTAGGACGGATTGATGCTTCTCCGCGAACTCGCTCCCTAAGCGGGATAGTGCCTTTTCTAATTCCTGTTCGCGAATAGTCTCTACTTTGTCCCGCAGCGAATTAATGGTGGGTACTGCTTCTAAGGCCCGGCTCCAGGCTTGGAATTCCAGAACCTCTACTTCCACCATCTTCTCTACCTGGGCTGCAATTCGGCGGCGTAAAACCCGATTGCCTTCCACTACTTGCTTCAAATCGTCTACGTAATAAGCCTTGACCTGGTGCAATTCTTGAACGTCGGGCGCCACGTTGCGGGGCACAGCAATATCAAAAATGGTTAGGGCTTTACCATTGAGGTGAGGTTCTAGAGTAGACCTTTGCAAAATGGGTTCTGGGGAAGAAGTGCTGGTAAACACAAGGTCTGCTCTGGCGGTGGTATGCAGCAGCTCTGCCATCGGCAGGACGGGAATGTTCTGCTGGAACTGAGACAACATTTCTTCAGCTTTAGCAGTAGAACGATTGACCACCCGGATGCGGTTTGCCCCTTTGGCGAGTAAATGCTTGATTAAGAGTTCGCCCATCTTGCCGGCCCCTACCACTACGCAGTCTTGAGCGTGGAGGGCCTCTGTCTTTATACAAGCGAGTTCTACGGCGGCAGAACTTACGTTCATCGCTCCGGTAGAAATATCTGTCTCGGTGCGGACGCGCTTCCCTGCGGTGAGGGATGTTTTGAATAGATGATTCAAAACCCGTCCTGTGCCCTGAGATTTATGGGCCAATTGATGGGCAGTCTTGACTTGGGCGAGAATTTGACCTTCTCCCAAGACCAGGGAATCCAAACCACAGGCTACCCGCATGAGATGAGTTACAGCATCTTCATGGAGCAACACGAACAGATGGCGACGCAGGGAATTTAAGGGAATATTTTTCTCTTCAGAAAGATATTGAATGATTTCTTGGACCCCTTGCTGGGTATCGCTCAGGACCGCGTAGACTTCCATGCGGTTACATGTACTCAGGATGGCAATTTCTTTGATGTGTGGGTAAAACTTGAGGGTTTGAATTGTTTGGTGGACTTCTGTTTCTGAGATACTCAGGCGCTCACGGATTTCAACCGATGCTGTTTTATGACTTAATCCTACCACCGCGATCTTCATGAAAATATCCTGTGTGTCTTTCTAAGGAATTTGGCTTCTTGAGACAACCCGACCAGGCTGCATTGTACGAACTACTCTAAAGACCCAATGCGGACATCATGTTACAAATTGTTATTGTTATTTTACCCATCATACTCTTATCCACACAGAGGTTCTAAGGATTATCAGTTAGATAGATGCCACGAGCGTTTTTTCCCTTCCTTTAGCTATTTCCTTTCTTTAATCGCTCTAGCTGTGCATCAAATTCATCCGTAGCCTCTGTCAATAGTTTGAAGTCTGGAGTGCCAGGATTGGCAAGGCGCGCAGGCAGGATGGCTACAATATCTTCTACTTCTACTCGGCCTTTTGCTCTAGCTCGCTCCATCAAAGCGTCAATGAGTTTACGCGCTTCCTCTGCAGAGAGTATACCCTTCGCGATCAGTTCATCGAGCAGGGGTTGGGCCTTGGCTAACAAGTTCTCTAGGGCCACCCCGATCAAAGCAGCCAGTCCCAACCCCAAAAGCAAGGTCCGTTGGGCAATAGTCCTCATGTCATCCATAGGGCATGAAAATACAGGTCAACTCTAGTCTGGCAGTTTTTTAAAACACCGCACACCTAGGGATGCTTGAGTTAGATTAGAAAAAACCTGAGGTGAGCCAATTATGTTTCCTCTTGAAGCGTTCTACAATTCCTGCTGTGGTTCAGAGCCCCCCTCTCGCAAGGCCCGTCTGGAACGCAAACTCAAGTTCCTGAAACGGATGAAAGATGGTTTGGAAACCCGTCTATCAGCCGTCAATGCCGCGATTGGTACCGTTGAGCGGCAGGTCAGCGAAGAAGATAGCACTGACGCTGCTTCTGCCTAATGTTGGGAATGTGCCTAAAGCCTGGGAGTGGCCATAACCAGCGCTCCCAGGATCGGTACATTAGCCTTGGTGAGAACGACCTGGATTTCATAGAGGGTAGCCCCTGTGGTGAAGATGTCATCCAAGAGCAAGACACCCGTATTCTGTGATTGGCTACTATTTTTCCACAGGAAAGCTTGCTGTAGGTTCTCCTGACGCGCTTTCGGAGAAAGTCCGAACTGAGCTTGGGTATCGCGGGTGCGCATTAGGCTTTGGCTATCTAGGGTATATCCAGTCCATCGACAAAAAGATTGAGCTAATAATTCTGTTTGGTTGTAGCCTCGCGTCTTGCGTCTCTCTGTGGAAATCGGTACCGGAACAACCCGTAGTTTCATTGCCTCTAAAGGATTTGCTTCCTGCCAGCAGGCCCCTAATTTATTGCCAAGGAAAAACCCAACATCTTTTCTCCCTTGGTATTTCACCAGCGTAAGTAGGCGCTCTAAAATTCCGTAGTACTCCCCCCAAGCCCATAGTTTCATCGGGTCAGTCTGTACTAACGCTGTAGAACGTTGTTCCGAATCCAGAGCTTTCAGGCAATAGACACACAGGACTTCATGGGATGACCGATTGCATAGGGCACAAGTGTTACGGGCCAGAAGTTTGAGGATAGGCTGCATAGCAGAAAGCATACTCTTCTGGGTTGAGGACATCTCACTTTTTCTTACATTCTTGTCGGATCAATTGCCACAATGCCTTCACTGCCGTAGCGCATAAAATCAGTTGTATCGAGCGTCAAAATATGAGTCACGCCGTGTTCTTTCATCGCAGCTACCAGGCGAGCATCATGTACCTGGACGCCTGACACATTGAATGTGAGAACTAACCTGCGCCATTCTGTATAAATTGTAGGCATATCAGGGAGGAGGGAAAAAAGACGTTCTATCAGACGTAGCAGTTGATGGGCACTGTTTGGGGATAGTCCAAATCCATTACGATTGCTTGGGCGTGTTGCAACGTTCCAGAATTCGACACAGTTTTGCGGGGTAATTTGCAGCCGATGCCCATCGTGTCTCAGTTTTTGCATGGTAGCTCGGATACTTGGGTGTAGGGGATGAGTGCGGTCCGCAAGACGCAATAAAACGTTCGTATCCACAAGGTAGATCACAACTAGGGATGACCCTCGTAGATACTGGCACGACTAACCGCGTAATCTGATAGTTTAGGCGCATTTGAGTCAGCGTACCTAGCTAGTTCATCTGCTAACTGGTCTGCCGTTGCCTCAAAGGCTGCATCCTGCAGTTGATAAGTGCTTAGTTGCTCTGTTTCCATCTCTTTCGCATGTAAGTGCTCTTCTACGCGAGTTGCTTCGAGATTCTGGTGTCCCGCTAAAACTTCAGCAAAATCCAGGACTTCTTGAAGTTCATCTTTAGGCAAATGATGCAGTACCTTCATAATTTTTTCAATCAAGGCTTCCATAGGGTTCCACTTTAAAGACTGTTTTGATCATACCTAATGCGCAGAGGAAGAATTCCAGTCTTAGGTTGCTTGCTTTACCGCCTCATAATTGGCATTCAGCTGAGATTCCAGTAAGAGAATGGCAGCGATCCTCCGTGCCCTATTGCTGACTTCGCTGACTTCCTCGACCTTGATTGCCCGATTCAGCAAATCTTACTCATCTACATTGTCGAACAGGTGGTTTCAATAGGAAAACCTGTTTTAAGGTGAATCTGTTTTTGACTCATTGCAGTAATTTATAGCCTGTCTGTGAGCAAGCCTTTGATAGCAATTTCTAAGTCCTAGGTTAATTTCAAGGTTGCTGACCGGGCCTTCCCGTGATCATAATTCCACTGTTCTTCCAGCGTAAGATACCTGGGCGAACCGACGACAATTTCTACTTCTCGATAGACTACATAAGGATGCCAGCCCTGCTCTTGAAATAAGGGCTCTTGAGGATCTAGGAGCGAAAAAAATTGCATGGGCACGAGGTCTCCACTTAATTCCCGAATAGACCGCAAGGCAACGGGCAGAATACATAAATTCTCTTGTTTGCTTTTGAAGGCTAGATGGGAAACTCCTCGTTGGAATGGATAGAGCCTATCCGAGCTAAGCCTCTGGGTCATAGGTTTAGCCCCTTCTGGAAAAATCCCGAGCCACTGTCCCTCTCTCAAGTAAGCTCCTGCTTGCTCAAAAAACTGCGCATACTTGCCATATCTGAGATGGATGCCCCCTGATTGACGAATTAATTCATTCACGCCGGGTACCCGCGCTAAAAAAGGATGACAAATAAAATGAATAGGACGATTTAGGCCCGCTAAAAGCAAAAACATATCCGCAACACTGCGATGATTGCTAACCACCAGACAGGGACCATGAGCAGGTAGGCGTTCAGCCCCAGTGACCCGAATTTTTATGTTCAGCAGATTAGCGATAGAACTGGCTACGAAAACGGGACGGGAGTCTTGGCTCAAAACAGCGTTTAAAAGCTAAGAAAGCGGAGCAGTCTGAAAGTTAAGATGCATATTCAGCTGGGTTTTGGCTATTTTCAACAATAACGCGAAATGCCCCTCACCCACATCGTCAGTGACTCTGTCTGACTTGGTTGTGGTTATTCACCTGACGGTGATTTGGGCCTCACGATAGCTATACAAGGCTCCTTGTTCGCCTTGTAATTTAGCTAAGTCAGGGTGGATAGAGGTGCCGCTATCAATCAGGAATTTACTATTGCTAAAATTAGAAACTTATCAAATATAGAGCATTATATCTTCACCACATTCATCGGCAAGATAAGATAAAGCCCGAAAACGAAGACTAACGAATTGTTCAAAGAGTGGATTCAATTTGCAGAGGGGCGGAATGTGCAAAAAGGTGTGCCTACCCCATTTAAGATCTCGCGCGAAAGGGCACTGGGCAGGGATGAGCGTACAGAGCAGCCGAGCAACCCGTGGGTTGGGCATTTCTAAAGCTTCCATCCATTGGCGTATGGGTTGTAGTACATCGACTTTGCTTCTAAGCAGGGTTAGGAATGTCATTTCACTTACCTCGAGTTTTGTTAAACACCAGGTTTAGCTTGCTTGAACCTTATATATTTATCATACTCCACTGATAACTGAGTTCAAACCTGAGAATTACTGACTTATTACTGACTTGTTATTGACTGGCGAGTACTTTTTTATGACTTCTATATGAACCACACAACTAAGCAACTAGCATTTCAGCAAGCGCACAGGCATCTTTGAAGGTTGGCTCTCGGTTTACTACTACAGGAATAGCTTGATTGGTGCGGACGAGCCTGCCATTAAGCGTTTCCAGCACTACATGCCAAGAATGGCACTCTGAGCCGCAAGCATTAACCAAGCCCTGGTATGCGTAGAGAACTTGACCGAATTCCGTCGCAAAAAGTTTGGTTGCGTAATGCTTAGATTGTGTAATCATGACTTCACTCCCCAAAGGGTATTTGGATCTCTTCCTATTCAAAGGTTCTATTTAGCTGATATATTTATCAAACTC
>CASBPW010000041.1 GCA_949127685.1 Candidatus Sivonenia alaskensis PMM_0068
TTCTCTGATGGCATGCCTTTGGGTATTTCTGGAACCTTCAACTTCATGTTGGTTTTCCAAGCTGAGCACAACATCTTGAACCATCCTTTCCACATGTTGGGAGTAGCGGGTGTGTTCGGAGGTGCCTTGTTCTCTGCGATGCATGGTTCTTTGGTCACCTCTTCTCTAATTAAAGAGACGACCTATGAAGAGTCTCAGAGCAACGGCTACAAGTTTGGTCAGGAAGAAGAGACCTACAACATTGTGGCTGCCCACGGATACTTTGGTCGCTTGATCTTCCAATATGCCTCTTTCAACAACAGCCGCTCCTTGCACTTCGTGCTGGCAGCATGGCCTGTAATTGGAATCTGGGCAACTTCTTTGGGAATCAGCATCATGGCGTTCAACCTGAATGGTTTCAACTTCAATGGCAGCATTGTTGACCCTCAGGGCCGGGTAATTTACACCTGGGCGGACATCGTGAACAGAGCTAACCTGGGAATGGAAGTAATGCACGAGCGTAATGCGCACAACTTCCCTCTTGACTTGGCTTCTGGTCAAGCTAATGAAATTGCTGGTTAATCACTCTCATCAGTGAGACCACGCTAGAGAAATGAGAAAGAGGGGCCTTACTGTCCCTCTTTTTTCATGGTTAAATGTCCGTGGTTGCTGTGAAGGTAGTTCATCAAATCTTGCAGTCCCGCAAAGATAATCAATGAACTTCATAGAATTCTTTGATCCTTCCTAAGTTTAGGCAGAGTTCGCAGCCATTCTCAGTGAATTGATGGACTGTTAAAGATAAAAGTACGATTGTGGAGATCAATTACAGTCATGCAAGTTAACTTAAAAGCACCCGCTATTGCTCGGCACGAAATTATGGTCCATGCTCCAGTGGAAACAATATGGGGCATACTTTCTGATATTGATCACTGGAGTGCTTGGTATCCTGCTGTCTCGCAATCGAAGCTAGAAGGGTTACTTTTGCCTGGTTCCGTATTTCGTTGGAAATCTGGGGGGACGCCAATCTTATCAACGTTACAGGAGGTTGAACCTCATCATCGAATCAGTTGGACAGGTAAGGCACCAGGTACGCAAGCGATTCATATCTGGATACTTGAGCCACAGGCAGATGGGGTCTTGGTTATGACCGAGGAATCGTTTGAAGGTTGGCTTGTACCTCTGCTCAAGGGCATGATGCAGAGCATGCTTGATACGTCGCTCCAAGCATGGCTCAAGCATCTCAAACAGTACGCTGAAGCAGCAGCCTAAGATTTTTTCTTGTCTCCTCATAAATCCTAAGGCACTCGACTCTGAAGTGTTTGAGGTTATTTGGCGATTAAGAGCTGCCGGTACTTTTACCCTTTTGCTTTCCGACGAATTAATGCCTCACCGGTAGGTCGCCCAGCCACGAACTTCCATAATGTTCTATTGATTTCCTCTAAGGGAGTAACCCCTAGTGCAGCAGCAATCACGGCATAGAAAGCTTGCTCGATTGCCCTCACCTGTTCAGCAAGTTGCCTCCCAGTTGTTGTGAGCGAGAGTGTTACCCTACGCCGGTCAATTTCAGAAGACTTTCGCGCTACTAAGCTCTTTTCTACTAGCGTATTCACTAGCCGACTAGGGCTACCTGTTTCACAAACCAACCGCTCACCCAGTTGGAGTAATGACAAGGGGGCGTAGTCATAAAGAACTCGTAAAACTTCTGCTTGTGAACTGGTTAGCCCGATCGGTTCCAGTGCTGCTGAAAGTAGGCGATCGCCCTCGCGTTGCGCTGCCAGAATCAAGTAGCGTAATTCTTCAATGGAATTCATACTGCAATCGAGTCGTTTGCTAAACGAACCTGTAAAAACGCTTGAATGGCATTAGCATACGTCACCGGATGAGTGAAACGGAACATATGCCCCGTATTGGGTAGAATCGCCTCAACCGCATCTGGAATTCCCTCTAACAGAAGCCGCGCAGCGTTTTCACCAATGAGTCGATCGTAGGCGGGCGTGAGAATTAACGTTGGAACCTGAATCAGAGGAAGTTTATCCAGATAGTTTGCCGAGAACGCGGCTTTCATCCGACTGAGATAGCTGCGACGCGGCGTATTTTTAATAAACAAACTCCGAATAGTTGATGGTGACCACGGAATTTGTCCATCGGCATCAAACGGCGAGGCTAAAGCCTGAGCATGGAAACGCAAGGTGATTTGCCGATATAACGCTCCAGGAAGGAAGGCGGCGGCGGTCAGATGTAGCTTCGTAAGCGGATCTGTAACTGGATCAGCAGCAAACCCACCTGATAAAATCAATGCCTCTAATCCCCTGGGCTGTCGAGTGGCAAAGGCGATCGCAATGTTTGCCCCAAAGGAATCGCCCACGAGAATGTAGCGATCCAGATCGGCCACTTGCTCAGCCAAAAAGTCTGCATACGCCTCGATGTTGTCGAGTGCTTCAGGCAATCGCATCGTTCGCAAAGACCAGTCCGACAGAGGGGTTAGTTGCTCTAGGCTCCAGGGACTACCCGAAAAGCAAGGAACCAGCACAATTGTGGGCGAAGTGTTCATTAGGCAAGCCTCATTAAGTGACATGTTATTAAATTACATGTCACTTAATATAATCATGTCTTCCCTGCTGCGTCAAGGACAGCAAAGAATCTCAGATGGGGATCTTAAGCTTGAGTGTAATTTTTCAACCCCTGGAAGGGGCGGTAAGGCTCCCTCTTTTCTGGTTACAATTTTTAATAAATAAGTGAGATTTGCCCATGTCCTTGTCTCCGGCCCTGATTCTTTTGTATTCCATCGCTGCAGCGGCGCTGTTGGTCTATTTTCCCTATCTGTTTGTCGCTTTAGGCCGCTTTCAGGTGGGATATGACATGAGTGCGCCTCGAGCCCTGTTTGATAAATTGCCTGCCTATGCTCAGCGGGCTACCTGGGCGCACCAAAACTCTTTCGAAGTCTTTATGTTTTTTGCCGTGTCAGCACTCATGGTGTACGTCACTAAAACGGGTTCTAGTTACACGACCAATCTAGCGCTTGCTTTCTTGGCTGCTCGCCTAACCTATAGTCTTTGCTATATCGTCAATATTCCCCTAGTCCGGTCTTTGATGTGGGCTGGGAGTATGGCCTGTATTGCAGGGTTAATGACTACGAGTTTCAGTGCTTTAGGGGCTTAACTATGGTATTTTTTAAATACTGTGTCTTTATCATTAACAGACCAAATCTATGCCCCTGACTCAAGAAAAAAAACAAGAATTGATTGAAGGATTCAAGACCCACAGCACGGATACGGGTTCTCCTGAAGTTCAAGTTGCAATGCTGACGGAACGTGTCAATCAATTGACGCAGCATCTGCGTAGTAACCCTAAAGACTTCGCTTCCCGGCGGGGTTTACTGAAAATTATCAGCCAACGTAAGCAGTTACTCGGCTATGTCGCCAAGATGGATGCGCCTCGTTACCAAAAGATCGTTGAGCGTCTCGGTCTCCGTCGCTAAAGCTCCAGCACTCTAGGGAATGCGTCCACTGACAATGGTTATTGGTTCTTGAATCCGCGCAAAGGAGCGGATTCCATTCTTTTCTAGGGAAATCTGGATGGTCCCTTGTGGCACTTCTAGACGATCGCCAATCCTGACTTTGCCCTCGTAATAACCGGGGGCTGTTTCTTGCATTTTTACTTCAGCGGTAAAGCCAACGATTTTAAAATTGGCCTGACTTCCTGAATCTCCTTGAACGATGACTTCTAGAAGATCTCCCGGAAAGAAAACCCGCCCAGCAGGCTTGAAGCCAACTTGGGCAATACGCGGTCCTAGTTCAAAGGGGAGACCACGGGCAGGCGAAGAATAGGGCGCTATGTCTGGGTCTGTATTGCGCGGGGCAGGAGTGCTCTTCTTTGGGGGACGCTGAGCGGCTGCCCCTGAGTTGGAGGGTCGTTTTACCGGAAGTGTTGTGCTGGGCCGCGGTGGAATCGTGCTTGGGGCCTGAGAGGGATAGGGTTCATAAACGGGCTCCTGGCTCGAGGCATAGGGCGCAGGTTCATCATCAGGAGCGTTTTGGGGTGGCACAGAGCTTTGAGTGGAGCGGATCGGCTCACTGTCCCCCAAGGCTAAATTAGCGACCCTTTGAGCACGGGTTGTGATGCCACTCCGGGCCAGAGAAACTTCTACGGAGGGATTGATGATGTCATCTCCTTGCCGAACTACATAGATGCCACGGTAAACGCCAGGGCTAACCTCAGTCATCGGTTGGTCACTGACAAATTCGGCAAAACTAAAGGTGGCTTTTGCTTGTGGGCTACCTTCAGCAGTAATCACGACCTGTTGACCAGGAAGAGCGGTGGACTCAGGACTGACTTTGATGGCCGTGATCTTCGGACGGTCTAGTTTTTTCTGGGCGATGGGAGGTTTAATTTCAGGGAGTTCTTTTTTATACACCAGGGCTTGATGTAAGATGACGGCGGCTTCTCCACGGGTTAGGATATCATCTGGCCCGAAGACATCAGGGTTAGGATAACTAACAATTAAACCTGCTTGGGCTGAAGCAGCCACAAAATCTCTTCCCTCTTTCGGAATGTCTCGACTATCTTTGTAGAGCTTGAGCCAGGAATCTGTAATCTCTGGGTCAGGGGCTTCTAGCTTGAGGGCGCGGCTTATCAAGGCTAGCGCTTCTAAGCGCGTCAAGTCTGATTCAGGCTCAAATTTTCCGTTGGTTAGGGTGAGCAAACCACTTTGGACAACGGCCTGAGCATTCCAATAGTCAGGACTATCTTTTTCCAAGTCTTTAATCGGGACCGCCTTTGCCCGAACAGGCTTCAGATCAAAAGCTTGGGTCAGCCAGTTGGTTAATTCCATGCGGGTTAGCGTTTTCCCCAGGGAATCGTTAAGAACTGCTAAGTTCTTCTTTTGTAGCGCTTCAGCATAGGGCTTGGTCCAACTAAGATTGAGCTTCTGTTGTTCTGGGGTCTCGGTTTTTTCCGTTTGGGCACTTGTTTTCCCCGCTTGCCCTTTTGGTGGTTGCGCCTGCGTGGGTAGGGTTAAAGGAAAAATTATTAAACCTAAACTCAAGAGGGTAGGGAGGTATGCACTAAGACCTTTGCTCTCTACTCTTGTCCATCTTGCTTTACTGATCATCGGTGTTGCTAACTCTATTTCCAAGTGTAATCAACGTCTAGTTCAGTGTTTTGTTCCATTAAATTCCTGAAACAATTTAGACCCCAAGTTTAGCCAAAGGGTTAGGGCGAATTTTCAGGTACTCGGTGTTGACGCCAGATTCTCGGACTAAAGCCAATTTCCCTGTACGCGCTATCTCTCGGATCCCAAATTTATTGAGCATTTGGATCGTCGCTACCATTTTCCCTGGATCGCCAACCACCTGAATGGTCAGGGAATCTTCTCCTAAATCTACTACCTGCGCTCGGAAAATATTGGCGATTTCAATGATTTCTCGGCGGGTATTGGCACTGGCGTTTACTTTGAGCAGCATCAACTCCCGCTCTACACAAGGCTTTTCCGTAATGTCCAAAACTTTGAGGACGTTGACTAACTTGTAGAGCTGCTTGGTCATTTGCTCTACGGCTTGCACATCGCCGGGCACGACCATCGTGATCCGTGAAATCCCAGATTGCTCTGCTGGCCCCACGGCTAGGCTTTCAATATTGAAGCCTCTGCGGGCAAAAAGCCCTGCAATCCGGGTCAGGACTCCGGCTTCATCTTCCACCAGTACAGATAACGTATGCTTCACGGATTTAGTCAGGCGTTTTGTGCACTTAATTATATTCCTTGGAAGCTACGCTGGGCGTTCTCAATTAGGATTAAGAGCGCTGACTACAACAAATCCACGGGTTTTACCCGAACCTGTATCCAATGTATTCATGGAGTTCCAGAGCTCTGCAGTTTTTACCCACACGGGAGGATACTTATAGCGCGAAACATCCAAGATCAAGAAACGGTCTGTCTTTTCGCTGTAGGCGGCCAGAGGTGAAATATGACCTCCTTTTTCCTGACCAATAGTTTTGCGTAGGTAGTTCACTAAGACAAAGTTATTCGGCTCATTAAGAATATTGGCGGCCATTTTGCGAAATTCCTCTAGGCTACTTTTTTCCCCATGATAAATTTCTGTTTTCACCGGATAGGCTTCCAATAGCTTGCCTAATTGGTCGAGGGTCATACCTTGGCGAGAAACAACTTCTGCTGGAAGAAATTTTTGATTTTGTTCGTTGAAAAAATTTTCTTGGGTGAAGGTTTTATAGGGTCCCAATTCGGGGGCGCTAGGCGCCGGAACGGCTAGAGCATTCAAGACCATCACGCTGCTGGCCACCCCGCAGTAGGCTCCATTCTTCTGACTAACAAACTGCAGGCTCAGCGGCCAGTAATCTTCGCGGGTCTTACTTTCGAGGAGTAACTGCTCTCCTTCGCTAGAGTTCAACGTAATTAGGTTACTGGGGAGGGGGAGGGTCTGGGCGAGGGCATAGCCTTGGGTTGCCAGGATGACGAGGAAGGACGCTGCGATAGCTTTTAGTCTGTGATAATTCATAGGTATCGGCCCAGAACACTAAGAACCATGATCACTGATAAATCAATGCACAATGAAGATAATTCCAAAAAAACAGTCTGCTCTCGAGCCTTACTTTGACGAAGACAGTCACCTACAGCCCTTCCTTCACCCTAGTTCCCACCTATGAGTGCTTTAACCGCTGTAGCTACTGCAACTTTCGCCAGGACTATGGCGCTGCTTGGATTACCCCAGAAGAAACGTATAAGATCCTAAAGCCCCTCGTTGGGACAGGGGTTATTGAAATCCTGGTTCTCAGTGGTGAAGTACATCCTCAAGACTCCAGGCGAAGGGCATGGTTTGAGATGCTCCTGGAAACCTGTACGACGGTTCTTTCCTTAGGATTTTTACCCCACACCAATGCGGGCATCCTTACCTACTCAGAAATGCAGGCTTTGGCCCAAGTGAATTGCTCTATGGGGCTGATGTTAGAACAAATGACGCTGCTAGACGTCCATAAACATGCTCCGAGCAAAATCCCCGAACTGCGAGAACAACAGCTCCATTGGGCTGGGGCTTTGCGAATTCCCTTTACAACAGGCGTCCTCGTTGGCATTGGTGAAAGACTGGAAGATACCCTTCAGACGCTAGAAATTATTCAGGCAGCCCATCAAAAATATGGTCATATCCAAGAGGTGATTCTCCAGCCACACCAGCCAGGTTCTCAACAAGTCTGGGCTGGAAAACCTTTCCAAGAGAAGGACCTTGTGGACCTGGTCTATCTTGCTCGTGCCCTTTTGTCTTCAGAGATTGCTCTTCAAATCCCGCCAAATCTGGTGCGTGACTTGGTCCCCTTTCTTGAGGCGGGAGCAACAGATTTAGGCGGTATTGGCTCCGTGGATGTGGTCAATCCTAACTATGATCATCCTCTACCTCATCACTTGACAGAACAGCTCAGGACCAAGCAGTGGGAACTGATTCCTCGGCTTCCGGTTTATCCCCAGCACTACGCATGGGTGAAACCAAGGGTCCAACCTGCACTTCAAAAGTGGCTCAAAAACCCAATAATTTTCGGTAGAAGCTTTGAGGAAAATCGGGAGAATTGCCTGCCTCAATGGACTGAACCATCTCAATGAGATAACCCAAAAATTCCACGTTTTGCAGGGCAACTTCATAATCAACGGTCTGTTCATCGGTCAGAAATTTAACCCGGCATTCCGTTACATCTGAAGGCAAAGACTTAGTTCCCCATGTTGCCACAAAACCGAGTCCATCGCCGCCTTCTATTCTGCGTCTACCCTCCAAAGAAGACTGCTTGTACAACCCCAAGGCCACCGACAAGAAAGGCCTGCGCGAAGGTGGGTAATAAGGCAAATAGATAGCGACTTCGTGATTGGGGGCGGGGGCGATTCTCATGGGTGAAAAAGCTGCAGCAAAACTGCACTTAGAGTACCCTCTTGATCCACCTAGTCCACCTTATGCACTTGATTGAATTCCAGTTCTACGGGCGTGTCGCGGCCAAAAATGGAAATCAAAGCCTTGAGTTTTCCCCGCTCTGGGCTAACTTCTACCACTTCGCCACTGAAATCTTGGAAAGGTCCTGAGGTAACTTCGATGTGATCTCCAGCGGCTAAGTCTACCTTGATAACAGGCGTCTCTTCCTCTGCGCTGATAAAAATTCGCCGCATTTCTGTCGGTTCTAAGGGGCGAGGCGTAACGTGTCCTCGGCCTCGGCCATAGCGGCGTTTTTCTTCCGTGCCAACAAAGTTAATCACATTAGGCGTATTTTTGACGACAGACCAAACGTGGTCATCCATCACCATTTCAATCAAGACGTAGCCTGGGAAAATTTTCTCTTCTGAAGAGGCACGGGTCCCGTCTTTTTTAATTTTGATAGCAGGACGTTCCGGGATCTGAATCTGGAGAATACGGTCCGCTACATCCAAGGTCTGGATCCGCTGTAAGAGATTGGCTTTGACCTTTTTCTCACAGCCAGAAGCTACTTGTACGGCATACCAGCGGGACTTACTGCCGGAGTCTTTAGCGAGATGGGCAAGGTTGACCATGGAAAACACCTAAAACACTTTGCTGGCGATAAATCTAAATAAAGAATCCACTAAGTAAATAAAACTAGCAGAAGCTACCACGATCAGGATCACTGCGGCTGATTCACTGATCACTTTTTGACGATCCGGCCACACCACTTTGGACAGTTCTTCCCGCACCTCTGTGTAGAGCTGCAGCGGATTGAACTTCTGGATTGGCGCAGACGGGGGAGTGCCTTGAGGAGTACTCGGTTTCGTGGCCACAGGGCACGCTCCTAAGAAGATGAGGTGCTGGCGCGCCCTGGAGGACTTGAACCCCCGACATCAGGTTTTGGAGACCTGCGTTCTACCAACTGAACTAAGAGCGCACATGTGCAACTATCGAGCATATCAGGATTGAGGGGACTGTGTCCACTGCTCTGATCGTCAAGCACATGCATAATAATTCTAGCTTGGACTGGAGCTGGACTAGGATTCTGGTTCCTGCTCAGGAGAAGCGGCGTCGAGCGCTAAACGATGCTCTAGCAGATAACGTTGTTCCAGGTTATGTAAGAAGTAGCCTGTCATCATGGCTGAAGACAGCAGTCCCAACAAGTTCTCTCTAGAAGTGGTGATATGTACGGCGAATTGCTCTGGCGGCAAAACTCCTGCCAGACCTTGCATACTCCCCGACATCGCCTGCCGAACCTCTGGTGAGATCTCCTGAGCCAGAGCTGCCAAGGTTTCTGGGTCTTGCTGCCTCAAATAATGAATAAAAGGGTTATCTAGCGATGTTTTACCAGTATCAAAGGGGAAAAGCATTTTTTTCCTCTGTTTTGAATATATGTGTACTTACATTTTGATTAATTGAGTGGCGCGGTGTCAAGTGTCTTGAGGCTAGACTGAGGGCTCTTCGGAATCCAAGAGGGCCTTAACGTCCGTCTCCAGTATCGTCAGCGTTAGTCTCAGGAGAAAGCAACTAAGTTTTGATTGAACTGGTCAGGCAGATCAATGAATAATAGAACAAGCTGTAGAAAAAACGAATACAGCAAAACTATGTTCAGTGGACTAATCAGTCGTGAGACTCTTTTGTTCCCAGCGTTTCAGCATATCTTCATACACAGAGTTAATGACAGCTCGAGCCTCATAGGGCTGCGCGGAACGTACGCACGCTTCAGGAGGATAAACACTTAAATTAGACAAAATCTTCCGTATCGCTTCAGCAATTGCAGTAGGGGTGCGCTCTTGAACAACAATTCCACTATCAACAGAAAGTAAATTCGGAGTCTCACCACACCGAGTCGTGATGACAGGAGTTCCGCAAGCCAGGGCTTCTAGGGCTACTAAAGGTAATCCTTCATAGGAACTCGTCAAAACAAAGGCATCAGTAATGCGATGCAATCGCGATAGTTCACTCTGAGCAACAGGACCGAGCATGGTCACTTGTTCCGTCAGCCCAAGCTGCGTAATTTGTGCCTGAATTTCACTACGCAATTCTCCTTCACCAGCAATTAAAAGGTGGATTTTAGAATTTGCCAAAGCCGCAAGTGAACGAACTAAGAGAATAGGATCTTTCTGGGGATGAAGCCGACCGGCAAAAAGGATGAAGCGACTGTCCTCATTGATTCCTAGCTTTTGAGCGAGTTCACGCCGATTTCGATCACACTCTTCTGTTGACCATGGAAAAAAGACTTCATTATCAACAATATTTTTCAAAAAAGACACCCGATCAGCAAGCATTGGATATTGCTGTTGGTACCAGGTTGCTGATTCACTATTGCAGGAAAAAATTTGATCAAACTGTTGTACTAAGGCTTTTTCAAGAGCAAAATATACTCCGGGGAAACGACGCCAAAGAATTGCTTTCTTGCTTTCTGTCGCTGTCATTTGTTTTCGTATATCGTTATGGATAAAGAGTGTTTTATCTCCAGACCATTTTAAGCTTGCTAGCGTTGGTTCCAAACGATGAAAATGAACAAAATCAGAGGAAAAATCTTTTCCAAGAAGAGCTGCAGTGTACTTAACAGTCGTTGGAACCAAGCTCCGAATGTTATCATCAGGAACCGCAAAAAGGGAAAAAAACTGTATGAGTTTCCCCTCAAATTCAGCCTCTTTCCAAACTCCCATAGTCGCTTGAGGATCATCCTCTATCCCTACTAACCGAATGTTAAATTCGTCGTGGGCATATTTAATGAACAAACGAATGATAGTTTGTATTCCTCCAATACTGGAACCCCAAGGATCAAACTGATAAAACATGGTTAAAGTCGGCTGGGACATAAATAACTCAGATTAGAAAGATAGAAAGATAGAGAGATTGTACAGGACGCAACAGGAAAGTGTAGGGGATGTCTACTCAGCATAGAGATGGAGGGGATGCGCTGCAACCCTGGATAACCGCGATGGCGACTGCTATAGTTGACTTCAGTGGGCCAAAATCTTTCAAAGCTGAAGGATTTATGCACTTATCCAAGGCCCGCAGAATAGGTACCGTAACCTGGACACAGGTACAGGCAGGGTCAATTAGTGAATCAAATAGAAATAGAAGATAAGACCTTTCATACGAACGGTAAGCCAAAAGTTGCTGTTTTGCTCGTTGGCTATGGCGAAGTGGAAGATTATGCTAACTTTGCGGACTATAACGAAAGTGCCTTGCGCCTTTTGACCGCTAAATTTGTGACCATCCCCGATTCCCTATTTTTCTGGGTTGCCAAGGTCTTGAGTTTTCTAGACAAGCGAGAATGGCATAGCCATGGGGATTTTGTTTCTCCCCACAACCGCATTTTCGAAGGTCAGCGGGCAGGCATTGAAGCCTCACTCCAGCGCCGCTTTGGCGAACAGGTAAAAGTCTTCAAATCCTTTAACTTTTGCAAGCCCTTTTTGCCAGAGCAAGTACTCCAGCAAATCCGGTCAGAGGGTTTTGAGCGGGTGATTCTTTATCCCCTTTTGGTGGTAGATTCTGTGTTCACCAGTGGTTTGGCGCTCCAGCAGTTCAATGAAGCCCTGAGCCACCAAGACCGTTGGATCAAGGCGATGCGCTATTTGCCTTCTTTCTTTGATGCCAAGGACTACCACAAACTCTTGGCAGAGTCTTTCCAGCAGAGCATTCAGCAAGCGCAAGGGCCCTATCCTTCTTCCCAGGTTGGGGTGATCTTGATGAACCATGGCTGCCCTATCGATGCTCGCGGGTTTACCACAGGCGTGGATGAAAGCGTAGCTCTCTATGAATCGGTGCGGGCAGAAATGGTCACCCATTATCCATTAATTTCTATTGGTTGGTTGAACCACGATACTCCTGGTAAGTGGACTACCCCCGATGTAACTCAGGCCGCCAAAAATCTCTTGCATCTCGGAGCGAAAAAACTGGTCTTTGCCCCGATTGGTTTTTGCACAGAGAACCATGAGACGATCCTGGATGTGGCGCATATCCTCGAAAAGTTCGATAAAGACGGGGTTCCCTGTCAGCATTTACCCTGTGTCAATGAAGATGCCACGTTCTGTCAGATGGCGGCTCAATGGATAGAGCCTTTGGTCGGTGAACTGTTGAACGTATCGGAGCTGGCTGAACAGAGCCCAGTGCATAACGGTCACAGCCACTCCGAGCATAGTCATAACGGACATAGCCACAATGGACATGCTCATCCTCATCCGCACAAACAGGCCCATAGTCATGGAGACGGACATACCCATGTGCATTAGCATGTGATCGCTGTCCCGATTGTACGAACAAGTTATGAAAAGAAGCTCCGTATTGCGACTTCTGGCGCTGTTACCCCTGATTGTAACAGTGCCTTCCTATGCCGAGGATAAATCTAAGCCGTTCACGATAGGAGCGATCCCCGACCAAGACCCAGAGAAATTACAGCGTCTCTATAGCAAGCTGGCTGATTATCTGACAGCAGAACTGGGAGTGCCTGTGGTTTTTAAACCGGTGACAGACTACACGGCTGCGGTGACGGCGTTCCGGGTGGGTGATTTGGATATGGTTTGGTTTGGGGGACTTACGGGTGTGCAAGCGCGTCTTCAGGTACCCGGAGCCCAAGCGATTGCCCAACGAAATATAGACGCGCAGTTCCACAGTGTTTTTATTGTTAACAAAAATAGTGGGATTGCGCCGATCAAAGACCTCAAGGACTTATCTCTTTTGAAGGGTCATACGTTCACTTTTGGCAGTGAATCTTCCACCTCTGGCCGTTTGATGCCTCAGTATTTTCTGAAACAAGCGGGCGTCAATCTGGAGGATTTCAAAGGTAAGCCTGGCTTTTCTAGTTCCCACGATGCGACCCTGCAACTGGTCACGGCTGGGACCTATGAAGCAGGTGTACTGAATGAACAAGTCTGGCTCAGTCGCCTTAAGTCTAAAGAAGTAGACCTTAGTAAAGTACAGGCTATTTTTCGTAGTCCTCCTTTCTATGATTATCATTGGGTAGTCAATCCCAGCGTGAAAGCCCGTTACGGTGCTAAATTCATCCCAGAAGTGCAGGCGGCACTCTTAAAACTGGACCCCAAGATGCCTCAGCACAAAGAAATTTTGGACTTATTTGGTGCCACTAAGTTCATCCCCACGCAGAATGCTAATTATGCTCAGATTGAGCAGGTTGGTCGAGAGATTGGCAAGATTAAATGAGTAGTGGATACGTTTGAGGTGCCGTGACAAAAACGGACAATCCCCGCTACCTTTACCTCATGAACGGAGTGGTCTCTATTTCCTCCGAGGATTGATAGACTGATAGCTAAAGAATGCCCCTACGGTGAGACATGAAAGTTCTACATGGCACCTGGATTCCTGAAGCCAATAAGAGCTTTATTCAAGAAGGGAATTTTTACCTTTGGGTGGAGACGATTACGGGCACCCAAAAGCGTAAAGCGCCCAAAAATGTTCACCCATCTCAACTGTCTAAACCTGAGCTTGAGATATTTTTGAGCCAGGAGCTAGGCCTCAAATCGGTCGCATCCCATACCTTGTTGGAGCAGATTTCCCCCCAATATTTTCTACTGCCGAGCGCTGAATCTCGTCCCCTACCCTCCTTAGAGCTAGGGCGGTATTTAGAAGAAGAACCGCCGGAAACCTTTGAGTTAGCATATTGGCAAATTGATAGCTATTGCGTCAAAGAGTGGGTCAAGACAGATTCCTATCAACTTGCACCCGTCACCAATGTCATTAAATTACTGAATGAGCTTCACTTTATTGCCGTCCATAACCTGGCAGAGTTTCAGATGGGGGCGGATCTGCTGTTTTGGTATCACTATACCCAAGCTTTTAAACAAATTCTTCTGAAAGACCATTACATCCCGGCCCTCAAATACCGGGAATTAGCCCGTACCGCAAAAACAGCCGCGAGTACCAAACGTAAGGGCACTGCCAAAGCGAACGCCGAACCCAGCTTTGAGATTTATGCAGGGTGGGAAATTATCAGTGAGCTATACGAGACTGACCTGAAGCGATACGTTGAATATATGCCCTTGGCTTGTGTGGCAGGGTTTTCAGAGCCGCAAGCTACGCCAGCGTTCTATGACCGCGAGACCCTGCTGCGGCATTTTTCAGACTGCTTACTGACAGAACTGGTGACGCACACGCCGCTCACGAGCGGATTTGAGCAAAAAATTGTGGGTACGCTCATCTCCGACTGCGTAATGGAAACGAAACAATCGCGAGGAAAGGCAACAGGGCTAGAGCAGTATCAACAGTGGCAACAGTGGCGCGATCGCATCCGCCACACCCAAACGGCCATGCCGTTTTACTTGTACTTTCAGCTTCAGGAACCGACTGAAGAAGAAGCGTCTTGGCACCTGCAATTCTTAGTTGCGCCCAAACAAGACCCGTCCCTACGCCTTGCACTCCTGGACTTTTGGCGTTTACGACCGACGCAACAGCAAGAACTCCAAAAGCAGTTTGGCGAAGGATTTGATCAACATCTGCTTTTAAATCTGGGCTATGCTGCCCGCATTTATCCAAAGCTATGGCTAGGACTAGAAACAGACCAGCCCGTCGGTATTTTTTTGAATCTTACAGAAACCTTTGAGTTTCTGCAAAATTCAGCGTGGGTGTTAGAAAGCGCTGGCTATAAAGTGATCGTCCCCGCCTGGTGGACCCCCCAAGGTCGCCAGCGAGCGAAGGTGCGTCTGCGAGCGAAAGGAAAATCCCTAAACGTGGGAGAGGATAAAGCCAAAAGTTACTTCTCAAAGGAGACTTTGGTGCAGTACCAGTATGACCTGTCGATTGGTGGTGAGCAGATTTCTGAAACGGAATGGATGCAGTTGGTCCAGGCTAAATCACCCCTAGTGCAGTTCCGGGGCCAATGGCTGCATCTAGACCAAGACAAAATGCAGCAGATGCTGGAGTTTTGGAAAAAGCAACAGCAGGAAAACCCTGAGCTGAGCCTAATCGACTTCATGCGAATGGCCGCAGAAGAGGATGAAGATATCGAACTGGCCTTTGACCACGATCAAACCTTGTCTGAGATGCTAGGCAAACTGCAAGACAAGAGCCGATTTGAGGCGACTGCAGATCCGCAGACCTTCCAAGGAACGCTACGGGACTACCAAAAACGGGGCGTATCCTGGCTCTCGTATCTAGAACAGTTAGGCTTGAATGGCTGCTTAGCTGACGATATGGGGCTAGGCAAAACAGTTCAGGTGATTGCGCGACTGCTGCAAGAGCAAGAGCAGGCAAAAGAAGCCAAGCGAAAAGTAGACCCAACGCTCCTGATTGCCCCTACTTCGGTCGTGGGAAACTGGCGCAAAGAAATCGAAAAATTCGCTCCATCGCTGCGCTCCATCGTTCACCATGGCAATGAACGCGCCCAAGAAACTAAAGATTTTCAGACCATGGTTCAACAAAATGATGTGGTGATTACGTCCTTCACCCTGATCCGCAAAGATCTCAAGCTGTTTGATTCAGTGAACTGGCAGCGAGTGGTTCTGGATGAAGCCCAAAACATCAAAAACCCAAAAGCAGCCCAAACCAAAGCGATTCTGAAGCTATCTGCACCGCACCGCTTAGCGATGACCGGCACCCCAGTGGAGAATCGACTGCTGGACCTGTGGTCAATCTTCAATTTCCTGAACCCCGGCTACCTGGGCAAAGAAGCCCAGTTTCGGAAAAACTTTGAGATGCCAATTCAAAAGAATAATGACCGAATGCAGTCCGCCACCCTCAAAAAACTGGTGGAACCCTTTATTCTGAGACGGGTCAAAACGGATCAGTCCATCATCAAAGACCTGCCGGACAAGGTAGAGCAGAAGCTGTACTGTAACCTCACGAAGGAACAAGCGTCGCTCTATGAAGCAGTGGTCAAAGACATCACCGGTGAGCTAGATGGTTTAGAAGGGATGCAGCGCAAGGGGCTGATTCTAGCTACGCTGCTGAAGCTGAAGCAAATTTGCAACCATCCCAGGCAGTTTCTTCAGGATGAAAGCGACTTTACCCCAGAGCGATCGCACAAACTCAGCCGCCTGTCAGAAATGGTGACGGAGGTAATGGAGGAAGGTGAAAGCTTGCTCGTTTTCACCCAGTTTACGGAACTAGGCGATGCCTTAGAGAAATACCTTCGCCATACCTGCCACTACAACACCTACTACCTCCACGGGGGCACGAACCGCAATAAGCGCGAGAAAATGATCACAGAATTCCAAGACCCAGAAACGGAGCCATCGGTCTTCATCTTGTCCCTTAAGGCTGGGGGTGTAGGCATCACCCTGACCAAAGCCAACCACGTCTTCCACTTTGATCGCTGGTGGAATCCGGCGGTAGAAGATCAGGCGACGGATCGAGCCTTTCGGATTGGTCAGAAGAAGAATGTATTCGTGCACAAGTTCGTGGCGATTGGCACGCTGGAAGAGCGGATCGACGAGATGATTGAGGATAAGAAAAAGCTGGCTGGGTCGATTGTCGGTTCAGACGAGTCTTGGCTAACGGAGCTAGACAATGAGGCCTTCAAGCAGCTCATAACCTTGAATAAGAACGCAATATTGGAGTAAGACCGATGGCAGAATTTAGTCGAACCTGGTGGGGCCAAAGGTTTATCAGCGCCCTGGAAAAGCTCACTGATTCGGGCCGCCTTAGTAGAGGGCGCTCCTATGCCCGCAATGGCAAGGTCAAAAGCTTTGAGATTAAAGATGGCCTGGTTACGGCTAAGGTTAAAGGCTCTGTAAATCCTTACTTTGGGGTCTATAAAGAACCGCTCTACAGCACCACCATAGCGTTCACCTCTATTAGTGCTGCGAATTGGGCTGCTGCGATCGCCTATGTCGCCTCGAAGGCCAGTCTGATTTCTAGACTCATGCTGAACGAAATGCCGAATACCATTGAGGATGCGTTTGCGAAGCTGGATCTGCACCTTTTGCCCCACAGTAAGGCCGACTTCAAAACCTCCTGTTCCTGCCCAGATTGGGGCAACCCCTGTAAACATATTGCTGGAGTTTACTACTTAGTTGCCGCAGAACTAGACCAGGATCCTTTTTTACTATTTGAACTAAAAGGGTTGTCACGAGAGGCACTTCAAAAAGAACTGGTCAAATCACCCCTGGGTCAAGCGCTCTGTGCAGAGTTGGCAGACGTGAACAATATTCCCACCCCAGATGATAGCTACTACACCACACCGATGCTACAGCCCGCTGAGGGTATCGCCGAGTTAAGAGACTTTTGGTTGGGCGCAAAGCGCTTACCTCAAACGATTGAAGAACCACCGACTGCCAGCGTCCCCGCCATACTGGTTAAAAAGCAGGGAGATTTTCCAGCCTTCTGGAAGAGGGAAAATTCCTTCCTTGAAGTGATGGAGGAGTTCTATATGCGAGTCAGAACTAAAAACATCCCTATCCTCTAGCTTTTGAGGTCGTTCCCACCCTTGCAAGATCCAGCCCAGAACCTCTGAGGGGCGTTAGGACGTTAATGGGAGCGTCACCGCAAAAAGGGTCTGTCCCTCTTCGCTTTGCACCCGGATTTTGCCACCCATTTGCTCTACCAACCTTTGAACTAGAGACAAACCTAACCCTGTCCCTACCTGGACAGAGGTTTCGCTGTGCACTCCTCGATAAAACCGTTCAAAAATGTGTTCTAGATCATCCGGCGCAATGCCCGGACCAGAGTTCTGCACACTCAGCTCCACCACTGGCCAAGGCGCACCACTATGCTCAACAGCTTTAGCCGAGACAACGATCGTGCCCTCGACCGGGGTGTACTTACAGGCATTATTGACCAGTTCCACCACAATCCGCTCTAAGCCCCTGCGGTCAGCGATCAGATGGCTTGTCTGGATATCCAAAATAAATTGCTGTTGGACCTGTTGCACCCGACCAAAAAAGGGTTCTACCGTGCAGGGCAACCAGTCATGGAGAGGAATCAATTCAGGTTCTAGTCTCTTTGCGCCAGCTTCCAA
>CASBPW010000042.1 GCA_949127685.1 Candidatus Sivonenia alaskensis PMM_0068
GCCCTAACCGGGAAGTATGTGATGCCCTGGGTCCGGTTACATGGCACCAAAGATTACCTGGACCTGATTCTGCTTTTAGAGCGCTACCCAAAGCTGAAGCAAACGGTCAACTTAGTTCCTTCGCTAATATTGCAGATTGAGGAATATGTGAAGGGGGTAGCCTTTGACCCTTGGCTGGAAGCTTTGCTGAGGCCGATGGATGAGATGGGGTTGGTGGAGCGTCGGTTTGTCCTAGAACGCTTTTTTGATGCGAATCGAGAGCATTTAATCTATCCCCATGCTCGCTATACAGCCCTTCATCAACAGCGAGAAAAATTTGGTATCGATTGGTGTATTGCCAATTGGAGCGAGCAAGATTTTGAAGACCTGCTCATGTGGCATAACCTATGCTGGTTTGACCCCATTTTTCAGGAAGAAGAACAGGATATCCAGGCATGGATTCGGCAAGGCAGGAACTTCAATATGGGAGACCGTCAGCGGGTCTTCGCCAAACAGCAGGAAATTCTGGCGAGAATCATTCCCAAGCATCGGGAACTCCAAGAAAAAGGTCAGCTAGAAGTAACAACTACTCCCTATACCCATCCAATTCTGCCTCTTCTCATTAACTCTGAATCTTCCCTAGTAGCTCGTCCGGATATGCCGCTACCTCGTTATAAATTTGCTTGGCCGGAGGATGCTCAGTACCATTTGGAGCGGGGCAGGGCGATCTATCGGGAGCATTTTGGTTGCGAAGCGAGAGGAGTATGGCCTTCAGAGGAATCTGTTAGTCCACAGGTTGTGTCCATGCTGGCAGGGCAAGGATTTCAGTGGTGCGTAGCCGATGAGGAAGTTTTGGGAAGAACTTTGCACCATCCCTTCCATCGAGATGGCTATGGTCATCTCCAGGAACCAGATGTTCTCTATCGTCCCTATCGCATTAGTACGGACCAGGGTGATATTTCCATCATCTTCCGCGACCACCGTCTATCCGATTTGATCGGGTTTAGCTATAGCAATAAACGGCCAGAGGAAGCTTCCGCCGATTTGATTGAGCAACTAGAAGCGATCCAGCGCCAGCTCAAACACCAAAGCAAAAAAGGTCCTCATTTGGTCACCATTGCTCTAGATGGGGAGAACTGCTGGGAGTTCTATGACCAAGACGGTAAGCTCTTCCTAGAAAGCTTATACAGCAGGCTATCTGAAAAATCTAGCCTTAAGCTCGTGACAGTAGCTGATTATTTAGAACAATATCCACCAGACCGTTTCCTAGAAGCCAAAAATCTGCACAGTGGCTCTTGGATTAACGGAGATTTTTCTACGTGGATTGGAGACCCGGTAAAGAATCGGGCTTGGGAAATGTTGGCACAGGCCCGCCAGCTTATTCAAGACCATCCCCGCGCTACCCCCAAAGCTTGGGAAGCGATTTGGGCGGCAGAAGGGTCTGACTGGTTTTGGTGGTTTGGAGACCCCCATTCCTCTGACCATGATTATCTCTTCGACCGATTGTTTAGAGAGCATCTCCAGGCGGTGTATCAAGAATTAGGAGAAGCGATTCCCACGTATCTTTTGGAAGACTTGGAAAATCATCAGATTACGGGCTCCCATGTCCCTGAAGGCTATGGCTATATCCAACCGGTGATCGATGGTTTGGGGACTGACCAAGAGTGGGCCAAGGCTGGCCGCCTAGATGTCGGGGGTGCGCGGGGTACTATGCACCAAGCCACAGGGATACAGCGTATTTGGTATGGGGTGGACCATGTCAATCTATTTTTGCGCTTGGATTTTGCGTCGACTCCCCCCAGCAAACTAGATGTTTTCATTTTTTACCCTGGTCTCACCCGGATTAATAGCCCTGTTCTTTTCTCTAATTTGCCAAAGGGGGGAGCCTTGGAGTATTTGTATACCCACCATTTAGAAATTGATCTCAACCTTCAGCGTCTAACCCTGCGCCACTCCCAGCCCTTTTTGGAATGGAAAGATGGTCTTACCAGCTCACGAGCGGTTTTAGAACGGTGTATGGAACTCGCCCTCCCCTGGGCAGACCTGCATATATCTTCGGGCGATAAGGTGGAGTTTATTATTGTTCAAAGCACGAACAATCACTTTGAAAGGGTATTCCCTGCAGAGGGCACCCTATCTTTGAAAATGCCCTAAGGTATGACCACCTAGGTTTTGACGGTTCGCCATGCACGGCCGGCGATGGTCACCCCGACCAAGACTACCGCCCCTGCAATAACACCAACCAAGCCGTTCAGCAACGTTGGGGTAACAGCCCCAAAGAGCGAACCGAAGCTAGGGATGGTCCCGGCGTCATGTTCCAGCTCATGGATCAATTCAGACATAACGGGTATGCCGTGGGTTAGGATACCCCCTCCCACGATAAACATGGCAGCCGTACCAACGATGGATAGACCTTTCATCAGGTAAGGGGCCGCGAGCAAAATGGATTTGCCGATACCGCGCTGAGTTTTGCTCAGGAAACTGCCCCCACTCCTCTTGCTGAGGTAAAGCCCTGCGTCGTCTAGCTTGACGATCCCGGCAACGATGCCATAGACCCCGGCGGTCATAATGACTCCGATCCCCGACAGCACGGCAACTTGCACTCCAAACGATGCCGTTGCTACCGTTCCCAGCGTGATGGCAATGATTTCAGCGGAAAGAACGAAGTCAGTACGGATGGCCCCCTCGATTTTGTCTTTCTCGAAGGCAATCACATCAACAGCGGGGTTAGCCACAGCCTCCGCCAGGTCGGAGTGAGCAGTTTCTTCTTCATGTTTGCTGTGCATAAACTTGTGTGCCAGCTTCTCAAAACCTTCGTAGCAGAGAAATGCACCGCCGATCATCAGCAGCGGCGTCACCGCCCAGGGGATAAATGCACTAATCGCTAAGGCCGCCGGTACCAAAATGAGCTTGTTTTTGAGGGATCCTTTGGCCACCGCCCATACCACTGGCAGTTCACGTTCAGCCTGGACGCCAGCCACCTGTTGAGCGTTGAGGGCAAGGTCATCCCCCAAGACTCCTGCCGTCTTGGCAGCAGCCACTTTGGTCAATACTGACACGTCGTCCAGAATGGATGCGATGTCATCGATTAGGGCTAAAAGGCTGGTTCCGGCCATTGATGTCTTTCCTTGTAACAGAATTAACGTCTGAATAAAGCAGCTGAGCAGAACGCAATTTTGAACGGTCCGCTCAATGAAGGCGGTAGCCCCTGATGCGGTTCTGCTTAAACACCCTCCGTGTCAGATACACGGGCCACACCGCTCATATACTTCCCAAGTATAGGATTATTGATGGCGGATTCGAGCCTGAGCACTTTGCAGTTTCGGGAAAGCAGCGACATTTTTGCTTATGTCTTGGACGCTACACGGTGAAAACAGCGTGCTCCAAATTTAGTAGGGAGCACCTTTGCGAAGCGACCAACAGCCCCCCCTGTCTTGTTTCAGTTCAGCTCAATGTTTCGTAAGCCTTTATTAAGGTACCCAAGGACTAAACTCTGACAAGGGATAAATATAGCGAAGTTGTCACCAGCGTCAAAGTAGCTACCTGAGGAATTATGGATGAACCTAATCCCATTTTGGAGTATTCCTGCGAATGAGATACAGCAGCAGCTCCAGAGCACGCCCCAAGGGCTAACCAGCCAAGAAGTGAAAATACGGCTGAAACAATATGGACCAAATCTCCTAAAACCAAAAAAGAAATCAACAGCCCTAACCTTGTTCCTAGCCCAGTTCCAGAGCCCGATTATCCTCATTTTGATTTTTGCTGCCGGACTCTCTTTTTTCCTCAATGCGACCACCGATGCCCTGATTATCTTAACCGTGCTCAGGGATGGAACGTCCCAGGAAGTTTTTGTAGAGGAAGTGGTGCCCGGTGACCTTGTTCTTCTCTCTGCTGGCGGGAGTATTCCCGGAGACTGTTTGCTCCTAGAGTCTAGGGATCTTTTCGTGGATGAAGCGACCTTAACGGGTGAAACATACCCAGTCACTAAAGAAATCGGCATCCTTCCCGCAGGAACTCCCCTGGCTAAGCGGAGTAATGTGCTTTTCACTGGAACCCATGTGGTGAGTGGTGCGGCAACAGCCCTGGTAATAAAAACAGGTTTAGAAACAGAATTTGGTCAGGTATCTCAGCGTCTGGAACTGCGACCCCCAGAAACAGAGTTTGAACAGGGAATCAGTAAATTTGGGTATTTCCTCATGGAAGTAACTCTATATCTTGTAATTGCTATTTTTGCGGTCAATGTTTATCTCAAACGTCCCGTCTTAGATTCTGCACTCTTTGCTTTAGCCTTAGCAGTAGGGCTTACGCCACAATTATTACCCGCCATTATTAGTATCAATCTAGCGCGTGGGGCAAAACGTCTTGCTGAAGAAAAGGTAATTGTTAAACGCTTAGCGGCGATTGAAAATTTTGGCAGCATGAATGTGTTGTGTTCTGATAAGACAGGCACCATTACCGAAGGAATTGTAAAAATTGAGTCAGCTCGGGGTATCGATGGTCAAGAAAATGAGAAAGTACTGTTTTATTCTTATCTCAATGCCGCCTATGAAACAGGCTTTATAAATCCTATTGACGAGGCTATCCGTACTCATAAAAAATTTGACATCACTACTTTTACAAAGCTTGATGAGGTGCCTTATGATTTCATCCGTAAACGGCTAAGTATCTTGGTTGCTAAAGAAAATACTTACATTATGATAACGAAAGGAGCTTTGCCAAACATATTGTCCGTCTGTTCACTGGCAGAGACTCTTGATGGAAAGACCGTAGATATTGTTCAGGTCAAAACAGCTATTCAGGATCGTTTTGAAGCATTAGGAAATGAAGGGTTTCGCATATTGGGTGTTGCTTATCAAGAGTTTAGCTCTGCCCTGGATATTACCAAGGCTAATGAAGTAAATATGATATTTCTAGGATGTTTGGTTTTCTTTGACCCTCCTAAATCTGATATTGCCGATACCATTCAAAATTTGTCACGGCTGGGTGTTTCCTTGAAAATGATTACGGGAGATAACCATGCGGTTGCTGCATACATCAGTGGAAAGATGGGCATAGCAGAGCCCAAGATTCTTACAGGTCAAGAACTAGGTCATCTCAGTGATGAAGCTCTACTCCAGCGAGTCAATGAAATCAATGTCTTTGCAGAGGTTGAGCCCAACCAAAAAGAACGCATTATCATAGCCTTGAAAAAAGCAGGGAATGTAGTAGGTTATATCGGGGATGGGATTAATGATGCTTCCGCTCTTCATGCTGCAGATGTAGGCATTTCTGTGGAGAGTGCGGTGGATGTAGCTAAGGAAGCTGCGGATATTGTGCTGTTGGAAAAGAGCCTTAGCGTTCTATTGGCAGGAGTCCGAGAAGGAAGAATCACTTTTGCCAATACGCTTAAATATGTATTCATGGCAACCAGTGCTAATTTTGGCAATATGTTTAGCATGGCGGGGGCTTCTCTCTTTCTATCTTTTTTGCCTTTGCTTCCTAAGCAAATTTTACTGACCAATCTAATGACAGACTTTCCTGAGATTACTATTGCCACGGACCGAGTAGATGATGAAATGGTGAATCAGCCTAGACGCTGGAATATCCAATTTATTCGCAATTTTATGTTGGCTTTTGGCTCACTTAGCTCTATATTTGATTTTCTTACTTTTGGTGTTTTACTATTTGTCCTAAAGGCTTCGCCAGACCAATTTAGAACAGGCTGGTTTATGGAATCTGTAATTTCTGCTTCATCCATTGTATTGGTGATTCGTACTCGCCAGCCTTTTTTCAAAAGTATGCCAGGACGATATTTGTTCATAGCAACTTTAATTATTGTTGTTACCACTTTGATACTTCCTTATACCCCTATGGCAGGGCTCTTTGGTTTTCAACCCTTACCAATGATCTTTCTTGCTCTATTGGGTGTGATCGTGGTGCTCTATATCTCTGCGGCAGAAGTGATGAAAAGGTATTTTTATAGATGGGTAAAATCGTAATTTAGTTCTGTATTTATTTTTTGCTAAAGATATAAGTTTTTGTAACAGAGTAAGATTTCATCCTATATGAATTGCTAGAATTTAGATGATGCTATTGAACCAGTAATCAATCGTTCAATTTGTCGTCTGAGTTTGCATTTAGAGGAAGTCTTATGGCTATAAGCGATCAAGGGAAAATAATTTCTCTTTGGACCGTTTTCTTGTTTGGCACTGTTTTTCATGCCCAACTAGGCTTAATACCTTTATTTCACGGTAAGAGTATCGTTGACCCAGGAGTTAACCCTGCTGCTGATATTTCTTGGATTCTGTGGCTGATGCTGGGCTTTTTCGTACTGCCCATGATTGCTATTGTTATGACTGCTTTGACCGATGAAAAGCTATATAGAAAAACTCATTTTTATCTAACTATTTTCTATACCCTAATGAACTTCTTACATGTAGTTCTTGATTTGTTTGTCACACCCATTGTCTGGCCCCAAATAGCCTTGATGGTAATCCTTTTGGCCGTTGGCATCTTGCTGAATCTAGTTTCCTATCGATGGATGCAAGAGCCTTTAGGTGAACTAGAGTGGATGAAAAAATGGATATCTTCTCACACTTAATCAGGACCCATATTTATTGAATAGCTTAAATCCTTCAAACCAGAGAACGCTAGACAATCCACCGACGATGCAGATGGCTAGATCCATAGGATGTAAAGTGGAAAAACGGAATAAGTCCTGAAGGAAAGGAACATAGAGAATAAGAGGAAGAATGACTACTGCCCCTCCTGTTACCCACCACAAAGCGGAATTCGGCAGACGCAAGGTCGTTAAGGCGGTATCTCTCCAAGAGCGATTGACAAAGATAAGCGAGAGATTGGCAATAATCAAGGTCGTAAAAGCTAGTGCGCGAGCATCCAATTCTCCCTGTCCACGATAGAATGCGAAGCCAAAGATGATAAGAAGGACAATCAATACCCCGATACCTTGGAGCACACTTAACCATAAGGTGCGTTTACTAAATAAGGGCTCTTTCGGGTTGCGTGGAGGACGGTTCATTACATCTTTTTCCTCCGCTTCTGCTTCAAATACAACATAACAAGCTGGGTCAATAATTAAATGTAGAAATGCGATATGGACAGGCAAAAGGACTAAAGGCCACTTGAGTAAGACAGGGATTAAAGACATACCCGCAATCGGGATATGGACTGCCAGAATATAGGCCATTGCCTTCTTCAGATTGTCAAAAATCCTACGCCCTAAGCGGATTGCCTGCACAATCGAGGAGAAGTCATCATCTAAGAGCACCAGCGCCGCCGACTCACGCGCTACATCGGTCCCCCGTTCACCCATAGCAATACCGATATGAGCGGCTTTGAGGGCAGGGGCATCATTCACGCCGTCTCCCGTCATCGCTACGATTTCACCGTTATCTTTCAGCGCATTGACCAGTCGCAGTTTTTGTTCTGGTACCATCCGCGCAAAAATATTAACTGTCTTGATCTGCTGACGCAAGGTTGCGTCATCCATTTGTTCTAATTCTGGTCCAGTGATCACCTGGTCGTTGGGAGCAAGACCAATTTGTTGAGCAATATTTTGGGCGGTGCCTGGATAATCGCCAGTAATCATTACTACGCGGACACCAGCGGTATAACATTCTTGAATGGCCGGAGCTACCGTTGGTCGCACCGGATCAGCTAGCCCCACCAGTCCTAAAAACTCAAACTGGAAGTCATGCTGTTGATCGGGCAACCTGGAGTTGGATGGCAAGGCAGTATGCGGTTGATAAGCTCTAGCAACACCTAGAACCCGTAAGCCTTGGCTAGACATCCTCTGCATTTGTTGGGATAAGGCCTCAGTCTGCTGCTGGTCGAAGTGACATAGGTCTGTGATCGCCTCGGGGGCTCCTTTGGTGGCGACCACATAGCCTGAGCCATCTGTTTTTACTTTCCAGGCATGGGACATGGCCAGGAGATTTTCTGATAAAGGATATTCCTGAATCAAGGCCCAGTCATTATGCAGGTGTTCTGTATTCGTTAAATAGTGATTCCCTAAAGACTTAAAGGCTTTTTCCATAGGGTCGAAAGGGTCTCTTTGGCTGGCGAGGATACTGAACTCAACCAGTTCATGAAAGGCCTCCGGCAAAGGCTCTTCCCGATGGCCATCCACATCATAAAATTCACCCCCGGCGAACAACTGGCGTACGGACATCCGATTAAAGGTAAGGGTTCCTGTTTTATCAACACAGAGGACGGTAGCAGAACCCAAGGTCTCAACGGCGGGCATCCGACGGGTTAATACTCTTTTTTGTGCAATACGCCAAGCTCCCAGCGCCAGGAAGATCGTGAGTACAACCGGAAATTCATTGGGCAGAATCGCCATGGCTAAGGCCAGCCCAGCTAAAAACCCATGGAGCCAATCCCCACGGGTCAACCCATAGACGACCACGACTCCGATACAAATGGCAATGGCGACCAGGGCTAATTTACTGACAAGCTGTCTGGTTTCTCTTTGGAGTAAGGTCTCTTCCGTCTCAACCGTCTGCAGGGCTTTCCCAATCTTGCCGAGTTCTGTACGGTTACCGGTTGCTTGCACCTTCGCAACGCCTTGCCCTTGTACGACCAGGGTTCCAGAGTAGAGAAAAGGCAGGTCATCACCGCCAGGACGTCTCATTTCCTCTGCTCCTCCAGCCCGCTTGCGAACCGGTACCGACTCTCCGGTAAGCAGGGATTCATCAATAGTTAAACTAATCGAAGAAAGCAGGATGGCATCGGCTGGAACCCGGTCTCCTTCTGATAAAACTAAAATATCGTCACGGACCACTTCACGACCCGCAATCCGCTCTTGCTTGCCCTCTCGAATCACTAAGGCGCGGGGACTGGATAAATCTTTTAAGGCTTCTAGAGCCCGCTCTGTTTTCTGTTCCTGGTAGAGGGTAATCCCTGTAATGAAGAGGACAAACCCTAAGAGGATCAAAGCCTCTTGAACATCCCCCAAGATGAAATAAATCACGCCACAGGCGACGAGCAGGAGAAAGATAGGCTCTTGTAGCACTTCTGCGGCAATGGTTAATAGATTGCGTTGCCGGGTAGAAAGCAGCTCGTTATAACCTTCATGCTTCAGCCTATCTGCCGCTTCCCGCTCGGATAGTCCCGCAATGCTCTTAAGGTCTGTTTCTGTTATGAGTCCAGTCTTCATAAGCCTTGCGCTCGTAGGAACACGCCATGTTAGAAGGCTGAAACTAGCCCTCTACGCCTATGATGTCCTGAA
>CASBPW010000043.1 GCA_949127685.1 Candidatus Sivonenia alaskensis PMM_0068
GAGCAGGAATCAGCCCCGAAATGGCCATAAGGCTTTCCAAGGCTTTTGGCACATCTGCCGAAAGCTGGCTCAATCAACAAATGCAGTACGATCTCTGGCAAGCGGAGAAGACCGTTGGCGATGTTAAGGTAAAACGCTTATCCGTCGCCTAACCATGCCCACGCAGGCCGACCGCTGAGAGTTGATCTTGTGGCAAAGAGGTCATCTGCGGCGGGTGATGGGTAATGTTATGCGATGCCATTAGAAAGAAAGGTGTTAGACGCTAGATTATTTATCCGCTTTGACTTCGACCATAACGAAACAGAAAAAATGTTATCTGTGGTTCAGTCTATCTCAATAGATATGCAATCATTAGACCTTGCGGAACAGTAGGGCTGCCTTTAAATCCATCATTGAAACCCAGTGACAACGCTGTATGATACGGGCACTCAGCCGCACGGGGGCGATCGCATAAACCTTTGGGCAAGCGATAACATTCTCCTGCAATTGGTTGCCTTACAATGGAAACCAAACCATGAAATTGCGAAGCAGGCGATGAATACTACGGATAACTCCCCAATGGATGATATGGAGTCAGCGGTTTTGATATCTGCAACAGAGCTACAGCGCCAGCTTAATGACTCACTCAAGCAATTATCGCCAGAGCGATTACGGGTGCTTGCTGATTTTGCAGCTTACTTGGCAAATGATGAAAGCGAAGCTGCGACTCAAGAACTTTTGGCAATTCCTGGATTACTAGAGCGAGTTAAGCAAAATCAATCAACCCCTAAGACTCAGTACACAACCTGGAGAACTCTTCGCAGCTGCTGAACCCGCATTCGGTGTAATTGTAAAATGAAGATATCCCTATTTGATTTAAATTGGAGCGATGTCAGAGTTACTGTTACTCTATGCTTCACGCAAACTCAAACACCCGGTACTGGTTGCATAACTATTTGAGTGGATGCACATTTGTCGCCAGCAATACTTGGACTTTAAGGTTGTCTGTAAACTAAAGTCGAACCCGATTGATCCGTAGGCATCATCAAGACCTCGTTGATATTCACATGGGGCGGTCTGGTCGCGCAGTAGAAGACGGTGTCAGCCACATCTTCTGGGGTGAGAGGGGTTAGCCCTTGATAAACCCCCTGGGCACGGTCTTCATCCCCTCGAAAACGCACTTTGCTGAATTCGGTTTCCACTAAGCCGGGGTCAACGGAAGTAACCCGCAGAGGCGTGCCTAAAAGGTCTTGCTTCAATCCTTCAGAAATAGCACGGACGGCAACTTTAGTCCCGCAATAGACATTGCCTTTTGGGTAGGTTTGATGACCGGCCAGCGAGCCAATATTGATCACATGTCCTCTTCCCCGCTTTACCATTCCAGGCACAACAGAACGGGTTACGTAGAGTAAACCTTTAATATTGGTGTCAATCATCTCTTCCCAGTCTTGAATGTCACCTTCATAAAGTTTGTCTAATCCTCTACTTAGACCTGCATTGTTGATGAGAATATCTATTTTGAACCAATCCTCAGGCAGGCTATTTAGCTGAGATTCAACCTGTAGGCGATCGGTGACATCCATCGGCAGCATATAGAGGTCTGTATTGGATTCTTTTTTTAGTTCTTGAGCTAAGGCATCCAATCGTTCCAATCTGCGAGCTGATAAAATTACCTTTGCTCCTGCTTGCGCAAAAATCCTGGCACAGGCTAACCCAATCCCACTACTTGCTCCTGTGACTAAGACTACTAAGTTTTTGACAGATAACATAGTGAATTATTTCCTTCTATCTTGAGTATTGCGAGCATTTAAAAACTTTAATTCCTGATAGAGCATAGAAACTTGGGGGAGCTCAATGCCCCTATCTCGTGCCGAACGCAAAGGATTTCCTAAAATAGCTTCAACTTCCATAGGACGGTGCTCATCGTAGTCAATTTTCATGCTGGTCCGATAGGGTTCCATCTTTTCTGTATGGTCTAGCATCTCCTGGATGAAGATCTTAGGGATACTCCGGTTAGGAGTTTGAGCCCCAAAGAGGACTTCCTTCATTAACTGCTCAACTAAATTCCGAGAATTTATATTAGCCATCAGTTCTTGCGTGGTTGCATTGAGGACTACGGAGAGGCCATTATAAGGAATATTCCAAACTAATTTTTTCCAGCGGGCGATCCATAGATCTTCAAACAAAATAATCGGAATATTTGCTTCTTGAAAGTCATCGGATAGGTGAACCATCTGCTCTGCGGTACCACAAGCCTGATACCCCTCAGCATATTTAGCCAAGGTTATAGCTTTGTAGTCTATATGGCGAATATGACCAGGACCAATCTTATTAGAACAGAGAAAACAGAGTCCTCCAATAATATTTTTATTCCCAACCATCTGGGCTATCTCTTCTTCAACACCCAATCCATTTTGCAAAACTAGAATAACACTATCGTCTTTAACTAAAGGGGGAAGTAAGTGTGCTAGTAAATGATTTTGGGTGGCTTTCAAGGCAATGACGATCACATCGGTAGTAGGAATTTCCTGCACATCCCGATAAGCATAAACGTTTGGCAAGGTGAAGTCGCCCTCTTTGGATTCGATCACCAAACCATGCTGACGCACATGCTCATAGTCGTTATGTACCAGAAAGTGAACTTCAAAGCCTGCTCGTTGGAGGCAGGATCCATAGAAGCCGCCTACGGCTCCTGTTCCGATGATGGTATAGCTTCGTTTAAGCGGAGACATCGCACCCACCTGTATCTCCAAGTAGTATGCCGCGAAGAGGGTCGTGCAGACTACCTTCCCCTCTCTACTCTATGGAAAAAACTTCCTATCTACTGATTACCTGCCCTATTTCATCCTCATTTATAAATTGCTCTTTAGAACTGTATGTAGTGAGTTTCCTGACAAGAGAAAATCCGATGAAACAAAGAATCATTCTGTTTACAAGCACTACCCTAACCGCATTTGTACTGGTTGTCTTTGGAGGGATTGCGGGCAGTCTCATGCAACCGAAACCAACCCAGCTTGCTGAAAAGCCAGCCCCTTCTAGCGCGGTACAAGCGCTTAAACCAGCCCCTTTTGAAAGTAATCGCGAATCGGAAATCGATGGATCTAATCCTGAAAAAGTCTCTGAACCGTCTTTTGAAAGAAGTCAACCTCGGCAAGTAATGGATCCGACTCCTGCCAAACAGGTTGCCAGAACCTATGCCCGTTTCGAACGGGAGGATGACAACTTGATTGCCTATGGCGAAGACCACGCTGATCGTGAAGACGATTGAGTGATGAAGGTAAGCCCTCTATGCATAAGAGGTAGAAAAAATTAGTAAGAGGTAGAAAAATGTCAAAATCACCTTCCAAAAAGCGCTCATCTAGTGCGACGGGACTAAAGTGGTTCATATCGGCGTCAGCGACGGTTGCCACGCTCATCGGTTGGCAAGCCTTTGCCGCCCAAGAATCCGTCTCTGTTGTGGCCCAACAACCGCAACCGCAGCCTGTTCAGGTGCCAGCTGTTCAACCCAGCCCTGCGATCCGGCAACCTCAAGCTGTGTCGAAAGCGTCACCGGCTTCCAGCCTTTACAAGCAACCCAAAGTAAAAACCCCTGTTGTTCGTTCGACGCTGCGTCATAGGCCAGCGCCTGTAACGACAACCCGCTCATCTCGCTAAATCTATGAAACGCCTAGAATTTCGTGCCATGAATTGCCAGATGCTGGCTGTATTGGATAGGGAAGATGCTCCCGTTGCCGAATGGCTTGCTCAAGTGCCCCTATGGTTCGCCGATTGGGAGCAGCGATTGAGCCGTTTTCGGATGGATAGTGAGCTGAGTCAGCTCAACCGCAGTAGGGGCCAAGCATTACCTGTAAGTAGTGTGCTCTGGGATGTTGTCCAAACGGCGCTTAAGACTGCCGATTACAGTGAAGGTTTGGTAACCCCCACTCTTTTGAGAGCCCTAGAGGTCGCTGGTTACGACCGCAGTTTTTCAATCCTACAAACATCTGGGCAACCGCCTGGGGCTCTTATTTATCTGAAAACCAAGGCCCTGGCGGCGGTTAGAGATTGGCGGGCCATTGAATGTTCTGCCTACCCGCGCTCTATTCGCTTACCGCTAGGGGTGCAATTGGACCTAGGTGGTATCGCGAAGGGATGGGCCGCAGAGCAGGCTGTTCAACAATTGAGCCTGCATGGTCCTGCCC
>CASBPW010000044.1 GCA_949127685.1 Candidatus Sivonenia alaskensis PMM_0068
GAAGGAATCTATACTGCTCTCATATTCTCATTTAGAGAACTTGCCGTCAAGGATTCTTGGTTGCCTTACACATTGAGACTGCTTTTTTCTTCCACTCCCCGGCAGGATGAGGACCAAACTGAAAAATCCTATATTGAAGCCAATCTCCAAGACGCAAATCTCAAGCGAGGTTTCCATACTTCTTCGGAGCCTTGGATCAGGCAGCCATTTTCAGAAATAGTCACCTTCAGGATTTGATACCAAAACTGATCAATCACAAAGGTTGGGCTGCAATTAAGGAGCAGATTTCAGCGCAGCTCGTGTTTTCTTTGCTTCCGCTAAAAGAACAGAAGCGAAGTCCACGGCTTCTTTCGCAGAACGCCCACTTGCTAATTGGGCCAATTCTTCAATCCGTTCTTTAGAAGAAGCTAACGCCTGCACCTGTACCGAAGTCCGCTCCTGCTCATGGATAGATTGGACCTGCTTAGAAACTCGGAAATGCTGGTCGGCCATCGCGGCGACGAGAGGTTGATGGGTGACACAGAGGACTTGATGAGAATGTCCCAGTTGACATAACTTTTCTGCTACGGCTTGGGCCACTTTTCCTGAGACCCCAATATCAATTTCATCAAATACCAAAGTTCCCGTTTGGTCTGCATGGCCTAGACAGGCTTTAAGGGCCAAGAGAAAACGAGCCATTTCCCCGCCAGAAGCTATCTCTGTAAGTGGTTGTAGGGGTTCACCGGGATTGGAGCTAAAGAGAAAGGTAATTTTATCACAGCCAGTAGCTGTCAGCTTATTCGACTCTAATTTTATTTGGAACCGCACTTTAGCCATCCCCAAAGGTGCTAATTCTTGGATTAGCTTAGATTCTAATTCTTGAATAGCGTCTTGTCTTAGTTGAGTAAGTCTTTGGGCTTCATCTAGACAAGTTTTATAGAGAATATGGACTTTTTTTTCTAAGGTTTCTAGCGAAATATCCTCGGATTCCAGTGTCTCTAGTGACTTTTGTACTTGCTGATAGTAGTCATAGACATCGGTGAAATTAGGCCCATACTTGCGGGCTAACTTCTTGAACAACTGTAGACGTTCTTCTATTTTTTCCAGGCGGTCTGGGTCCGCTTCCAACCCTGAATTGTAGCGAGAAAGTTGATGGACACATTCTTCTAACTGCATACTGGCATTTTCAAGCAATTCATGTAGAGGTTGCACCGTCTCATCAAAACCAACCATCTTACTGATTAATTCTTGGGCTTTCACCAATTGATCAATGATGGCTGGCGTGCGTTGACTGCCTTTATAGAGTAGTTGAGACAAGTCTTGTCCCATCGTTTGTAATTCCACCGCATGACTCAGGATATTTCCTTCACTGAGTAATTCCTCTTCCTCTCCTCGGTTGCTGAGCTGTGCTTCATCCAGCTCTTGTTTCTGAAAGCGATAAAGATCTAATTTCTGGAGTTGTTCTTGATGATTCTTGCGATGGTACTCCAAGTCTAAACGAGCCTTTTGCCAAGCGGTGAACGGTTCAGCAACTTTACTTTTCTGCTGTGTGAGTGGAGGACCCCCATAGCTATCGAGAAGCTCTTGCTGAACCTCTGGCTTTTCTAGGTCTAAGGATTGCCCTTGGGCCGTAATTTCCAATAGACGATTGCGTAGCCTCTGAATCGTGGGTTGGTTTACAAGCACGCCATTGATCCGGGAACGGCTTGTTTTTTTGATACTCAATTCGCGGCTGAGGACGAACTGCTCTTCTAGCGGTTCTATCTCCTCTTGACCGAGCCAGGCTTGTAAGGCTTCAGGGACAGTAAACGTCGCTTCAATCAAAGCCCGGTCTGCTCCCGTGCGGACCATGGTGTGGCCTACTTTGCCGCCTAGAACGGCATCTAGCGCGTCTAAAATGATCGATTTGCCCGCTCCTGTTTCTCCCGTGAACACATTGAGCCCTGGGCCAAATTCCAGGTCCAATTGTTCAATCAAGGCAAAGTTGGTAATCGATAGATGGGTAAGCATAGGCCTGCGGATTGGATAAGTAGCCCTGAGCTACAGCTTAGACTAACTGCTCTGGTTTGAGAGAGCGTCCCATTAAAGCTTTAAGCGCAGCAGCCGGTTCCGTTGTTCCTTTTGCCAGGGCGGTGACTTGGTCGGTAATCGGGGTTTTCAACCCTAGGTGAGCACTGTACTGGGAAAGAACCTGGGCAGAATTCAGCCCTTCCGCCGTTCCTTGAAGCTGATCGAGAATTTCGGACAAGGGCTGTCCTTTCCCCAGAGAGAACCCGACGCGATAGTTCCGAGAAAGAGAAGAGTTGCAGGTAGCCAATAAGTCTCCCAATCCCGACAGACCATAGAACGTTTCTAACTGCCCATCCAGATAAACACCCACGCGAACGATTTCAGCCAAGCCTCGGGTAACTAAGGCTGCTTTGGCATTGGTCCCTAGGCCGAGACCGTCACTCACTCCTGCTGCAATGGCCATTACATTTTTCAAAGCTCCACCGAGCTCAACGCCGATCCGGTCTGGGCTGGTATAGACTCGAAAGCGCTCTTGGGCCAATACCTGTTGCACACGTGCACTAATCGCAGGGTCGGGATGGGCTACCACCGTGGCACAGGGGAGTCCCTGCGCTATTTCTGTGGCTAAATTAGGACCGGATAAGGCGGCAACGGTCAGGCTTGGGCAACAGTATTCCCAAACTTGACTGGCTGTTTTTAAGGGAGCCGTGCTGACCTCCGTTTTTTCCGATTCAAGTTCTAAGCCTTTGGTCGCGCTAACCAGTAGGGTTCCTGGTTGGTAGAGGCTTTCCGCTTGCACTCGGTAGGCAATTTCCCGTACGGCCTTCATCGGGAGGGCAGAAAAAATATAGTCCCCTCCGACCAAAGCTTCTGCCAAAGATTCGGAGCGTAACCAGAGGCGGGTGTTATGACCAGCCTGCTGTGAAAGCTGAGCTAAGGTTTTCCCCCAAGCCCCACCTCCGAGGATAGTGACCTTCACGGGCTCTTAATCACTTCTTTGGAGGCTGGTGCTCCTTCTATGGCTTCTGGAGAGGCTGCCTCTGCCTTCCCCCCAATTCCTTTAATTTGAACGGGTTGGCGATTGCGAAACTTTTCTACCTCGTCCGCCATGTTCTCATCTTGTGCTTTGCGGAACTGTCCCATCGACCGCGAATTGGTAAGCGTTGCATTGTGAATAATGCTCGTGAAGTCTAGGCCGCCGCCCCCTGAACCTGGTACATAATTATCGCTCGTGTCAGTCGCGGCCTGACCCTCAAACGTTTTATTGGTCGTTTGAGCTGATACCGATGAGAGCCCGCTGGTCAAGATGGTCACACATAGCGCAGCAAGGATGGGGGAGAATATCAGAGTCTTCATAAGACCAGTTTAATTGAATCAAGACGTAATACTTAGTGTAGCGTTAGGAGCTGTGGGTAGTATGCTCCTAAAAATACAAATTCAACAACCCCCATAACCCGTTGTTCTTTCTCACAGCCTTCAGAGGATAATTACTTCACATGGGTATCCGAAGTATATGGAAACAGACCTTAAATCCTTAGCCCGGAATGCGGCTCAAGGGGCACAGAAGCTTGCTCAGGTAAAGACCGCAGCGAAAGATGCCGCTTTACGGGCTATGGCAAAAGCCCTGCGGGAAGAACAGGACACGATTCTTCAGGCCAATACCAAAGATCTGGAAGCAGGCAAAGCCAATGGAATGTCCAATAGCCTTTTGGACCGATTGAAGCTCAATCCGCAACGGATCGAAGATATGGCCCAGGGGTTAGAACAGGTGGCAGTTCTCAAAGACCCCTTAGGAGAAATTGACCGGGGTTGGCGTCATCCGAATGGCATGGAAATCAAAAGGGTGCGGGTTCCTTTGGGCGTGATTGGTATGATTTATGAAGCCCGCCCGAATGTGACCTGTGATGCTATTGGTCTGTGTCTAAAGTCAGGCAATGGCGTTTTGCTCAAAGGGGGAAAAGAAGCTGATTATTCCAATCAAGCGATTGCCCAGCTCCTCAGCACTACAGCCTATGAAAATGGGATTCCCCATGGCGTGATCCAGCAACTCCCTGGAGACCGAGCGATGGTGGACCCGCTGATTCATCTGAATGACTATATAGATTTGATTATTCCTAGGGGGGGCGCCGGTCTCATTAACTATGTTTTGGCCCATTCCACCGTGCCTGTTCTGGAGACGGGCGTAGGAAATTGTCATGTTTACATAGACCGTAGCGCCGAGGTGGATATGGCCTGTCGGATTGTGCTGAATGGCAAAGTTCAACGGCCTTCTGTCTGCAATGCCCTCGAAAAAATTCTGCTGCATCGAGAATGCTTACCTTCCCATATGGGCCCGTTGCTCAGCGAATTATCGGCAGCTGGTGTGCAAGTGAGGGGCTGTCCTCGGTCTGTCGCTTTTTCTCCTCAGATTACTCCAGCCACAGAAAGCGATTGGGGGACTGAATATTCAGACCTGATTGTGGCGATTAAAGTGGTGGACTCTACCGATGAGGCGATTGATTGGATCAATCACTATGGCACCCGTCACTCAGAGGCGATTGTGACCAATTCCTATCAGGATTCACAGAAATTTTCGCAACGGGTAGATGCGGCAGCGGTCTATGTAAATGCTTCTACTCGGTTTACGGATGGTTTTGAATTCGGTTTTGGGGCAGAAATCGGGATCTCTACCCAAAAGCTGCATGCTCGTGGACCTGTAGGCTTACCAGAACTGACTTCTGTGAAGTATGTGATTGCAGGTTCTGGTCAAATCCGAGAATGATAAGAGCATGAAGAAGCATACTGTCCTGGTTCAGCATCAGGGAAAAGAGTACCGTTTCCAGGTGCCAGAGGATCAATACATTCTCCAAACCGGAGAAACGCAAGGGGTGTTCTTACCTTTTGCCTGTCGCAACGGAGCGTGTACGGAATGTGCGGTGAAAATTATTTCAGGGCAACTGCAACAGCCTGAGGCCATGGGGCTTTCCCCTGAACTCCAGAAGGAACGATATGCCTTACTTTGTGTCAGCTATCCTTGTTCTGACCTAGTGGTAGAAACCCAAAGTGAAGATGAAGTATATGAACTCCAATTTGGACAATATTTCCCCCGTGAAAAGCCTTCGTTTTTCGGCGGGCGTGTAAAGTCTGGTTTACCCTTGGACGAAGATTAGGGACGTGCAGACCAACGAAAAGCCCAGTAGCTTACCAGTAGTTTAGAGGATCAAGCGAATGGTTAAAAAAGCCCTGATAACAGGATTAACGGGACAAGATGGTTCGTATCTTGCTGAACTTCTTCTCCTGAAGGGATATGAGGTCTTTGGTCTCGTTCGACGCTCTAGTTCCAGCAACCTGGACCGGATTAGTCACCTCTCAGGAGGTATCCGAATTCTCTCAGGTGATCTTCTAGACCAATCCTCCTTAATGGATGTCATCACTGAATCCCAGCCTGATGAGATTTACAACTTGGCTTCTCAGAGCTATGTCCCGATCTCTTGGACACAGCCAGCGCTCACGGCCGAATACACGGCGCTTGGAGTATCGCGCATTCTCGAGTCTATTCGCCGCTGTAAACCTGACGCTAGATTCTACCAAGCCTCAAGCAGTGAGGTCTTTGGTCAACCCGATGAATCTCCTCAAAACGAGCGCACTGCCTTTCGCCCACGTAACCCCTATGGAGCCGCTAAAGCCTATGCTCACTGGATGACGATCAATTATCGGCAACAGTACAACCTCTATGCCTGTTGTGGCATCACCTATACCCATGAATCTCCTCGACGGGGCACAGAATTCGTCTTTCGCAAGATCACGCATACTGCTGCCATGATCAAGCTTGGCTTGGCCAAAGAACTCAAACTAGGCAACTTGGAAGCTCGCCGGGATTGGTGCTACGCGAAAGATGCTGTTTATGCCATGTGGCTGATGCTTCAGCAAGAAAAGCCGGATGACTACATCATCGCTAGTGGCGAAGCTCACTCCGTTCGGGAGCTAGTGGAATGTGCTTTTGGCTGTGTTGGTCTGGATTGGCAAGACTATGTTGCTGTAGATTCTTCCTTCTATCGGCCTGATGAATCTGTGCAACTCATCGGCTGTATCAATAAGATTCGAGATGACCTAGGCTGGAAGCCTGAGTATTCTTTTAAACAATTGGTTGAACTGATGGTTGACCATGACCTAAAAGAATTGAGCGGCGAAAAATCATGATGTTGAAAGTAGCTCATTCACGTTTGAAGTGCAACAACACCTGGCTGACCGTAGAATACCTCGCGTGGCATCAGATGCCATCGACAACGCATACCCTGGCCGGTTGAGTGTGAATTAACTTACAAACTTTTTGAAGATTAGACACCCGTTGTGTCCGCCGAAGCCAAAAGAATTGGACATAGCATAGTTGATCGTGCGTGCCTTCGCTACTTTTGGGGTGTAATCCAAGTCGCAGAGTTCATCTGGGTTGTCCAGGTTGATCGTTGGTGGTACTAAGTCATGTTGCATGGCTAACACCGACGCTATCGCCTCAATTCCTCCAGAAGCCCCCAAGAGGTGCCCGGTCATGGATTTAGTCGAACTAATAGAGACTTTATAGGCATGGTCTCCCAAGGCCGTCTTGATCGCCATCGATTCATTGGCATCATTGCCTGGGGTGCTCGTGCCATGAGCATTGAGATAATCTAACTGCTCTGGTGCGATGCTGGCATCTTTAAGCGCCAGACGCATAGCGCGAGCAGCGCCTTCATGGCCAGGAACTGGGGCCGTCATATGATAGGCATCACACGTCATCGCATATCCCACCAGTTCGGCATAGATTCTGGCCCCTCGTGCCTGAGCATAGGTCAGTTCTTCTAAGAGCAGAATGCCGCAGCCCTCGCCCAGGACAAATCCATCGCGGTCTTTATCAAACGGACGACTGGCATGTTCGGGGTCATCATTGCGCGTCGAAAGAGCCCGAGCCGCTGCAAAACCAGCAATACTGAGCGGGGTAACCGCCGATTCTGTGCCCCCACAGAGCATGGCTTGGGCATGTCCCATCTGAATAATTCTGAAGGCATCGCCAATAGCATTTGTACCTGCGGTACAGGCCGTCACGGTGCAGGAATTAGGTCCTTTAGCCCCCGTATGAATCGCTGCCTGTCCCGAAGCCATATTCGAGATCATCATCGGCACCATAAAAGGTGAACAGCGGTCAGGCCCTTTGGTTAAAAGGATTTCCTGTTGCTCTTCCATGATCCTGATTCCACCAACCCCAGAGCCGATAAGAATACCAACCTGTTCACTGTTCAGGTCATTGATCACAAATTGAGCATCTTGCAAAGCTTGAATAGAAGCCGCCACCCCAAATTGAGTGAAGCGGTCCATGCGCTTGGCTTCTTTTTTGTCGATGAAGTGGAGGGCATCAAAATCTTTTACTTCCGCAGCAAAATGCACTTTCTGATTGGAAGAATCAAATTGGGTAATCGGCCCTACCCCATTTTTGCCCGTACTTAGGCCGGTCCAAAAGTCTTCCAGACCATTGCCTATGGGGGTAAAACAAGCCATGCCTGTAACGACAACGCGGCGCTTCTCCATCAAACGGATTCTCCTAGATCTGGCCAAACATTCCTACCCTTTAAGATTAGCAGTCCCTTGTCTTCGCTCCTGCTTGTCTGTTTTGCTGTTATTAAATCAGCGCTCCCCAGTACGAACCATGTCAGTACCGATCATTGTCCAGAGAATGCTATTTTTTACCGTCTGGCTACTCTTTTTGGGATATGCCGTATTCTTCGCTCCACCGAGTACCCCGGATACCCCTAAGCTTCTCATGAAACTTATTTTGGCACAAACCGAAGGACTCAATCCCGTTTTGATTGCCTTATTCAACATCATGGGGATCTTGCCGATTTGGTATTGGTTCTTGCTCGCGCCCGACAGCCGCATCCAAAAAATTCCAGTCTGGCCTTTTGCCCTTGGGATGCTGGCGGCTGGAGGATTTGCCTTGTTGCCTTATTTAGCCCTGCGGAGCCCTTCTTCTCAAGCCTCCCCAACCCAAAAGTCTTTGTCTTGGATTCAACGAATATTTGATAATCGTTGGATAGCGTTAATCGCAGTTCTAGGGGTCTTTGGACTTGGATTTTATGGTTTGCGTCAAGGGGATTGGACAAACTACCTCACCCAGTTTCATAGCAATCGATTTGTCCATGTGATGAGTCTGGATTTTCTATTGCTCTGTAGCTGCCTCCCAATATTAATCCGGGAAGACTTGGCCTATCGAAAGCTCACAGAGAGAGATATTTTGTGGAAACTCGCGTTCATTCCGCTGTTGGGGCCAGCACTCTATCTAGTGTTGCGCCCACCGTTGTCACCGCAACAACAACCCTAACCAAATAAGTTACGAACGGATGCAGATACCTATATCAATCGCGGAATTGCACGAGAAGAACAGGAACCTGCGCCTACAGAATTTGGAAATCTCTATCTAAGGTGAGCTGGAGGTCGGTATTGGCGTCTAGGACTACCACTTGGGGAGCGGTAAAGTTGCCCACTGCGGCACCAGCGGCAGCACCGGCCAGTACTTCTTCCGTCGCGATGGCGTGGTCTCCGGTCAAACCGCCCAGGACCACACCCCCTAAAGCACCGATAGCAGCATCGCCGGCAATGGCTCCTGCACTGGTTTCGCGGGGGTCTTTCACATCGTTGATTACTTTAGAATGGGCAGAAAGGGGATAGCTACGACGATTGATAGCAATGCTCCTTACAAAAAAACGGGTACCACCTGGAGCGGGTTCAAAACGTCCAGATACGACGCTACCGTAGGGCAACAAGGTTTTCCCCTGGCTATTTTTCACAGGCTGGCGTAGCTTGAATTCAAAGTCCCGACGCTCATTGGGAGCAATGTAGACTGTTTCGCCGTCATAGCCAACGAGGACAGGAGTTCCAGCTTGGAGCGTAGTGGCTTCAGCACTAAACTGAGGGACCGCAGTCATCGGCTGACGGGTATAGTAGTAGGCCTTACGATTTTTTACACGGGCCTCAGCAGCTGGGGAAATGGCGACCAAGGCAGCAGAGGAGAGCAAGCTCATTACCAAAGCAACGTTCAAAAATGCAGACGATTTCATGGATTCATTCCTTCAGAAGCGGTGTGATTTATGACCCTTGGTTAAAGAGGCAGAGCATCCTTTGTGCCTAAGCGCTTTGTACGCTTTGCTCTTTTAGTCTCTAAGATTCGACCAAGAAATCCTATTGTTCAAAACGCAGGTTCTGCTTGTTTAAGACGTAGGTTCTTTTACGGTCAAACGAAGGAGGATCTGCGTGCAGAAGTTATCGAAGCTTTTTTTGATGTTTGGCTGATTTACTTTTCCCCAAATACCCGTTCAGCCCACCGTAATATATGCCCATTGACGAGTTCGGGCACTTCATCTTGGGGACAATGGCCCGCATTGGGAAGGGCAATAAATTCTTCTACACAGGGGTAGGCAGCATAGGCCCGTCCCAAATTGATCGGCTCCCAAGGATCTTTTTCCCCCCAGAGAAATTGCACGGGGCACTGCTGCTGGTTGAGTTTGGGCAACAACTCTTCAGCCAGGGGGCCAGAGGCATAGTTAATAAACGCCAAAAAAACTTCTAGGGCGCCCTCATCCAAAGCAGGCTCTAAGAGGAGATTTATTAATTCATCGGTGACAGCTTCTGGTTGCGCATAGGCTTGGAGTAAGACCTTGCGCAGAGCTCGGGGATTGCGAAGACGGTCGAAGAACACTCGGCCTAAGGGCGTTTGTGTGAGCAATTTTTGGACCAGCGGCGTTCCTACCTGTTGGATCCAGGGTTGGCTTTGGCGCTTTTTTTCATGCAACAAGCGCAAGGAACAGTTCAGGAGACTTAAGCCACGGACCAAATCAGGTCGGTTAACAGCAGCCTGAAGGCAGACAATACAGCCAATGGAATTACCCACCCAGAGACTGGGGGCTCCGACAACTTGTTCGGTAAAAGCCTCCAATTGGGTGGCCCAAGTATCAAAAGTATAGGCAACTTCCCGCGGCTTGGCCGAAGCCCCAAACCCTAGCAGGTCTAGGGCCCAGACTCGATGCTGCTGGGATAGCTGGGCAAAGTTTTTGCGCCAATGAATCGAAGATGCGCCAAACCCATGAATCAGGACCAGGGGAGGACCTTGACTTCCTACTTCACGGTAGGCAATGCGGTGATCTTGCCAAGTCCAAGTCTTGAGCGGAGGTAAGAGAGAGGTGCGATCAATACCGACTGGGGAAGATTGCATAGCTGGGTTTATCCATTGCTTCCAAGGCTAACATCACCCTTCGTAATCGAAATGGAAAAACCATGACCAAGCGGCCATGGTTCACGTACTCAGGTACTCTTATCAGCGGCAAAGCTTAAAGAGCAACTTGATTCTTTTCGCCGGTACGGATGCGGACAACTCCATCTACTGGAGAGACGAAAATCTTTCCGTCTCCGATTTCACCCGTACGAGCAGCCATGGCAATCTTGTCGATTACCGTGGCTACGAGATCATCATCCACCACTACTTCTACTTTCAGTTTTTGTAGAAATTCCACGGTGTATTCAGAGCCACGATAGCGCTCCGTTTGTCCTTTTTGACGACCAAACCCCCGGACTTCTGTCACGGTCATCCCAATAATGCCCGCATTGACCAGGGCTCCCTTGACTTCGTCTAACTTAAAAGGGCGAATAATGGCTTCAACTTTCTTCAAGAATATTCCTCCTGCACACGAATACATGGAAAGATTGCAAACACCGTGACTAATCTATATCACCGGAATGTACCAGATTTTGTGGCTAAAAGTACGGTCATCCTTGGTTTGTTTTAAGACCCATTGAATTCAGTGAACACTACCTATAGCGTTGAAAACAAGCCTACGCTATACTCAGTGCCAAAATGGGGATAATTCTATGACCCGTCGTGTTCTCGCAACGTTACTGTTAGCAGCCTATGCTTCTGGATCTTCCGCGCAAATAGTCTTGGCACAAGACTATACGTTCCAGCGCCCCAGCAGCTCAACCCCCGCACCAATCCAGGCTCCCAGCCAATCACCGATGGCAAATCCCAGTCCGGCTCCGCCCTTAAGCCCTAGCAGCTCAACCCCCGCACCAATCCAGACTCCTAGCCAATCAGCGATTGCAAATCCGGCACCCTACAGCACGCCCAATCCGGCTCCGCCCTTAAGCCCTAGCAGCTCAACAC
>CASBPW010000045.1 GCA_949127685.1 Candidatus Sivonenia alaskensis PMM_0068
CAACCAATACATCATAATTTTTGCAACTGAGTCGGCAAAAGGATGGAGGAACATCTTCAATTCCGCTCCCGTGCTGGTTACTATTAAGAGGAGTCTACCTATCTCCCTTACCTTTTATGAAGCACGTTGAACGGTTAATTGTTTTCGACACCACCCTCCGGGATGGAGAACAATCTCCTGGAGCTACGCTCAATACCCAGGAAAAACTCGAAATTGCCCGTCAACTAGCGCGACTAGGGGTAGACGTCATTGAAGCAGGGTTTCCCTATGCCAGCCCTGGCGATTTTGAAGCGGTGCAGCTCATTGCCCGTGAACTAAAGGGCGTCACCATTTGTGGTTTGGCGAGGACGTTACCTCAAGATATTGACCGTTGTGCAGAAGCGTTGCAAGACGCTGAGCGGGCTCGTATCCATACGTTTATTGCGACTTCTGACCTGCACATGCAGTACAAGCTGCGCAAATCCCGTGAAGACGTGTTAGCGAGTACGCAGGAAGCGGTGACTCATGCCTGTAATAAACTGCGGGAATTAAGGGGCGACCGCTTTTGGGAAGTGGAATTTTCTCCAGAAGATGCTGGGCGTTCTGACGAAGCTTTTCTCTTTCAGGTGATCGAGACTGCGATCCGGGCAGGGGCAACCACGATTAACATTCCCGATACGGTTGGCTATACGACACCCAGTGAATTTGGGGGGTTGATTCGTCGTATCCGCGAGCATGTTCCGAATATTGATCAAGCTATTATTTCTGTCCATTGTCATAACGATCTGGGCTTGGCGGCAGCGAACTCTTTGGAAGCGGTGAAAAATGGAGCACGCCAGGTCGAATGTACGATCAATGGGATTGGCGAGCGCGCAGGCAACTGCTCCTTGGAAGAGATAGTGATGACACTCTTTGTTCGGAGGCCCTATTTCAATCCTTATTTCGGTCGTCCAGCAGAATCAGAAGAGCCTTTAACCCAGATCAAAACTACGGAAATTTATCGGACTTCCCGTTTGGTTTCAACGCATACAGGGATGCTGGTCCAGCCCAACAAAGCGATTGTTGGGGCGAATGCTTTTGCCCATGAGTCAGGGATTCACCAAGATGGCGTTCTCAAGAACAAACGCACCTATGAAATTATGGATGCCGAAAGCATTGGCCTGGCTGAAAACCACTTAGTGCTAGGCAAACTCTCTGGCCGTAATGCTTTTCGTTCTCGCCTGCAGGAGTTGGGCTTTTTTCTCAATGAAACAGACTTGAACCGTGCTTTTTTGCGCTTTAAAGACCTCGCCGACAAGAAGAAACATGTAACCGATTGGGATTTGGAGGCAATCGTCAATGATGAAGCGCGCCAGGTCTTAGAAGCCTATCAATTGCTTCAAGTTCAAGTTTCTTGTGGAGACCAGGGTCTTCCCACGGCCACGGTCAAGATCTTAGTTCCTCAAGGCGAAGAACTGGTGGATGCAGCGGTCGGTACAGGACCAGTAGATGCTGTCTATAAGGCGATTAATCGGATGATTCAATTGCCCAATGAACTGATTGAATTCTCTGTGCAATCGGTGACTGAAGGCATTGATGCTTTGGGTAAAGTAACGATCCGCTTACGTCATGGCGGCAAAACCTTTACGGGGCATGGAGCTAACACGGACATTATTGTTGCTTCTGCCCGCGCCTATATCAACGCCCTCAACAAGCTCCACAATGCCCTATCCCATCCTGAAATAATGACCAATCAGGAAGAAATTGCCGGACAGAAAGTATAAAGATGAAGCAAAGATTGAGCTAAATAACGTTAATTTCTGTTACGTTGTAGGTGCCCCTTCCGGTGCGCTACAGTGCTTGAGCTTCACTGCCATACTACATATTCAGATGGGACCTATACGCCCAGAGAGTTGGTTTATGCCGCCTATGAAAGTGGAGTCCGTGCCTTAGCGATTACGGACCATGACACGATGGCGGGATGGGATGAAGCGATGGAAGCGGCTCGAGGTCTGGGTGTAGAAATCGTCCCTGGGCTTGAGCTAAGCACTACCCACAATAATTGTTCACTCCATGTTTTAGCTTTTTATCCAGACCGGGAAAAGCTGTCTGCGTTCTTGGCTGAGCGACGCTTGGGTAGGATTCGTCGGGCGGAAACCATGGTCAGCAAACTCAATGATCTAGGCATCCATATCGAATTGCCAAACGTCGAGATTCCTGGACGTCCCCATATTGCTCGTGCGCTCGTGAGAGCGGGCTACATCACCCGAGAACAAGAGGCCTACGATCGGTACTTAGGCGATGGCAAATCTGCCTATGTCGCCTATGAGCCGCTGAGTGCTGTGGATGGTATTGCCATGCTCCGTGCCTGTGGTGCTGTGCCTGTGTGGGCACACCCCTACCTTTTCCAGGGAGGGCCTGTAGCGGAGGTGCTGCCTGAGCTAGTCGCAGCGGGATTGATGGGCTTGGAAGTTTATCACTCTGATGCCAGCCTTAGAAGCAGTGGTCGCTTGAAGGCTTTGGCAGAACAATATGGTCTGATTTGTACAGGCGGTAGCGACTTCCATGGCACCAATAAAGACCATGTCTATCTCAATATGCTCAAACTTCCGTTGTCCCTCTTGGACGAATTGAAAGCGGCACACAAAAAAGCTCAGCGTGAGCTGAGTCTTTCCGTTTAGATTGAACCTGGGGACGTCGTTTTAACCGAATCGTCCGGTGATGTAATCTTCAGTACGTTTGTCCACAGGGTTAGAGAAAATAGTCTTAGTCGCGCCGCATTCGACCAAATTACCAATGCGACTCTCATCGGTATTGAAAAATAGCGTGTGATCGGAGACACGGGCCGCCTGTTGCATGTTATGGGTGACGATGATGATCGTCAGCTGATCACGAAGAATGAACATTAATTCTTCAATACGCAAGGTCGCAATCGGATCAAGGGCAGAGCAAGGCTCATCCATAAGCAAGACATCCGGATCCACAGCTAGGGAGCGGGCAATACATAGTCTTTGCTGTTGACCCCCAGATAATCCTTGGGCAGAAGTGCGGAGCTTATCTTTAACTTCCTCCCAAAGCGCTGATTTTTTGAGCGTCGATTCAACCAAGTCATCGAGATTGTCCTTAGTGCCAAACAGGCGAGGTCCGTAAGCAATATTGTCATAGATAGACATGGGGAAAGGATTAGGCCGTTGGAAGACCATCCCCACCCGCTTACGCAGACGGGTTAGGTTCACCTTCGGGTCATAAATATCCTGCCCATAAAGCAAGATCTTTCCATCAATACGGACTTTGGTTTCTGCCTCTGCAATCCGATTGAGCGATTTTAAGAAAGTAGACTTGCCACAACCGGATGGCCCAATGATGGATGTGATTGATTTTTCAGTAATGTCTGCATTAATGCCGTCAAGGGCCTTACGGGTGCCATAGTAGAAGGCCATGTCCCGAACTGTAAAAGTCTTAACTAGATTTCCAGTGGAAGACTTTTCTATACCTATATTCTCCCTATTAACATCTTCCCTATTAACCATGAGGAATACTCCTAAAACCGGCGTCTAAAAACAAAACGGGCCAAAATGTTGATAGTTAAAACTAACATCAACAACAATAAAGATGCCGCCCATGCTTGAGACTTAAGGTCATTATAGGCTGAGGTAGCATAACTAAAGATTAAGGTCGCCAGAGAGGCGGTTGGTAGATTAGGTCTGGTAAACCAGTAGGTACTGGAGGCTGCTGTAAATATAAGGGGTGCTGTTTCACCTGCGGCCCGTGATATCCCGAGCAGAATACCCGTGATAATGCCGGGGAACGCCGCAGGAACAATAACCTTTGCTATGGTCTGGAAGCGATTGGCTCCCAAACCGAGAGAGGCAAGACGAAGTTCCCAAGGAATTAGTTTGAGGGCTTCCTCTGTAGTGCGCACGATGATCGGAAGCATCAGAATAGCAAGCGCAAAGGCACCAGCCCAAGCAGAAGGTGTCTTTAGAGGAATTACAAGAACACCGTAGGCGAAAACCCCAACGATGATCGAAGGCACACCGGACAGAACATTCACCCCAAAGCGGATGAAGTCGTCAACAACATTATCACGGCCGTACTCAGATAGATAGATGCCAGTCAGAACGCCAAAAGGCACACTCAAAGCAGTGGCAAGAGCAACAATAATAAACGATCCTTGGATAGCGTTTCCAAAACCACCGATGGAGCCAGTGGGTGCCGGTAGAGAGGTAAGAACGGTCCAATTCAGCGAAGAAAAGCCATTGACCAGGACATAATATAGCACCGAAAATAAGGGCACCAGAGCAATCAGGGTGAAAATGATCGACAAGATGGTCATGCCCTTGTCAAAAAATGCTCGTTCAAAATTGAGCGGTTGGTCGAGCTCTTCAATGAGATCTGGCTTATTGGGGCTACTGGTTGAAATCATCACTGACGCTCCAAAGAGACACGGCGCACAAAGATTTCAGCTAAAATGTTGACCAACAAAGTAATTACAAAAAGCAAAAAACCTGCGAAGAATAGAGAAGAGAGGTGCAGTTCACCGCTTGCTTCTCCAAACTCGTTGGCTAGAACTGCCGCGATCGTATAAGCGGGAGCAAAGATAGACTTGGGGATTTCAGGGGCATTACCGATAACCATCGTAACTGCCATCGTCTCACCCAAGGCGCGGCCTAAGCCAAGAACACAGGCCCCAACGATCCCAGAAGTTCCAGCGGGTATCATTACCCGGAAAATAGTTTCCCAGCGGGTCGCACCAAGGGCCAAAGAAGCGTTCCGTAGGCTTCTTGGTATGGACTTTAGAACCTCCCGGCTAATAGAGGCCACCGTCGGTAGGACCATGATAGAAAGCAGCAAACCTGCGGTAAATAGGCCATAGCCAGAGGAGCTACCCCCGCTTAACCATTGCAGCAGAGGACGTAGGATTGGGATCATCACGAAAATGCCCCACAGCCCATAGACAACACTTGGAATAGCGGCTAGCAATTCAACCATAAAGCTAATCGGGGTGAGCACCGCTTCCGGCAGGAAGTCTTCCGTCAGGAAAATAGCGATTCCCAACCCGATCGGTATCGCGAAAGCCATAGCAATCAGTGCGGTGGCCACGGTTCCAAAAACAAAGGAAAGACCACCGAACTGATCACTATTCGGATCCCAGTTGCTATCCGTTAGAAAACCAAAGCCAAATTGTCTAATGGCAGGTAGAGAATCCCCTGCCACTACCAGGGTTATCCAGATGAGCACGCCAATAACAGCTAAACCAGCCACCTTTACGACATTATTGAAGATAGGGTCAGCGGGCAGAGTACCCTGGGGGGTAAATATCTCTGCGGATGCTTCTTCCTTACGCGTTAATTGGGTCATTGCAGTATCTAGATGGATGGGATAGAGGCTTTGCTATGGTACGTGACGTGTTGACTTTCGCTACTGAACTTGCGCTACGGATTGCTTGACCAGCTTCAACAAACTTGCGGGCAGGGGAGCGTATTCGAGGGCAGGGGCATACTTTTGACCATCAGTAAGCGCCCAGTCTAGAAATTTCTTCAATCCATCGGCCTTAGCTTTGTCATCCATTTTGTCGTACACCAGCAGCCAGGTTAGACCGACAATCGGATAGGATTTAGGGCCGTCTGGATCAGCAACAAAAACCCTCAGATTTTCAGGGAACTTAGTACCTTCCAGCGCAGCACTCACTCCTTCAATGCTCGGAGCCACAAATTTGCCCTCCAGGTTTTGGAGCGTGGCTACAGGCAATTTATTCTGTGAGGCATAGGCAGACTCAATATAGCCAATTGAACCGGGGGTCTGCTGGACCTGAGCGGCTACGCCATCATTACCTTTGGCTCCAAGCCCAACGGGCCATTTAACAGACTTACCACTACCCACATCTCTTTTCCATTCAGGGCTAATAGCGGAAAGATGATTGGTGAAAATAAAGGTGGTGCCAGAGCCATCAGCGCGGCGTACTACAGAAATCGATTGATTAGGTAGTTTTACGTCTGGGTTCGTCTTTGCAATCTTGGGATCATTCCACTTAACGATTCTACCCCGGTAGATACCAGCAAGGGTTTCACGGTCAAGCTTTAGACCACTGGGAACACCTCCCACATTGTAGGTGACTGCGACAGCGCCCGATGTCATCGGTAGCATAAGAATCTTACCAGGAGCTTTCGCTAGTTCCTCGTCCGTCATTGCAGCGTCGGATGCACCGAAGTCTACAGTCTTCTTGGTGATTTGGTTGATGCCGCCGCCACTCCCGATAGCTTGGTAGTTAATCTTTACGTCCGGATTCTTCTTGTTGTACTCAAAGAACCATTTCTTGTAGAGCGGTTCGGGGAAGGTTGCACCAGCACCGTTTAGATCTAGGGCGTTAGCTGCCTGTAGGGCAATAGGAGATGCGATCGCGATCAGTGCCACGAGCGTCGCGAAGGCGCGCCGAGTCCATTTCTGAGTCTGCATAAGTAACTAACCACTCCTCTGTTATGTTAAATTTCGCTCTTGAAAAGCGTTACAGGATTTGGGCAACCATATAGTACCGAGACTGGGTTAACCAAAGGTTAAGCTCGATACTTTCCTGGCCCTGAAGCCTAGCTTCTAAACTGTGAGCGTGCGAAATCTACATCCGCACAGTGATGAGGGGAAGACTTAATCGGGAGAATGTCCCCAAGTTCTTAATCTTTCGTTAACCTAACAATGATATTTATCTTCACAAGTCTCAAACTATAGCTGAGTAAGTTGTTTAGGGTAGTACACCCTATGCGTTGCTAGGCTATAGCATGACCTGCAATTTGGTGAGCAGTTTTTTTAGTGGAGGGGTGTGCATATGCGTAGTTTAAACATATTAGGGCTTTCTGGCTCTCTGGCCCTTAGCGCTTGGTTGGTCGCCTTGCCTGCTTTGGCTGCTCCAGATACCTCTGTCGCGGGGATGATGACCGAGCGTCCTACTGCTGACGTAGCTCAGGTGTCCTCTGTTTCTGAGTTGACGGACGTAGACCCAAATAGCTGGGCTTTTCAGGCGTTGAAGTCTTTGGTTGAACGCTATGGCTGTATCGAAGGCTATCCCAACAAGAAGTATCTAGGAAATCGTCCTTTGAGCCGCTACGAGTTCGCTGCAGGCTTAAATGCATGCTTGGACAAGATAGGGGAACAAATTGCCGCAGCTACTGCTAATCTGGCTACAAAAGAGGACCTAGACGCTTTGCGGCGCCTGATGGAAGACTTCAAAGAAGAATTGGCTATTGTCCGTGGACAAGTAGATGAACTGGAAGCCAAAGTTAAGGTATTGGAATCCCAGCAGTTTTCTACTACGACTAAGTTGGATGGAGAAACGGTATTCGCCATTGCCGGAGCCAGTGCTGGCAGCAACGTTATAACTAATAATACGGGTAGTAGTAGGGCTTCCATACCCGGAAACTCACAGAACGTTATTTTTGGAACTCGGACTCGTCTGAATTTCCGTGCAAAAGATCTGGGCTTCGCAGGAGATGAACTCAGAGTTCGATTGACTGCAACTACCGATGGGGGTAGCTTCTTCGGTACGGGCCCTGCGCCTAACGATGTCCGGGTTGGTCGGATAGATTACCTGGGTCCCGGTACAACCCTTACGAATGGCAGGGCTCCCGTTTCTTTTGACAAGGTCTATTACGAATTCCCCCTATTCAGCAAGGACCTCAAAGTCAGAATTGGTCCTCGGAATGAGAACAAAGACACGCTAGGGCTACAGCCTAATACCCGTGATGACCAAACGCAGTTTTCTTTGAGGGGTTTCCACCGCAATATCGGCCTTGCCCTGGTGGGACAGTCTGTGCCCGCTATTTCCGCTATTTGGAAGCTAAGCGACCAATGGAGTATACGGGCCTACTATGGTGCAACGGGAGGCGGCGATTCCTATGGCTATGGTAGTGGGGGTATTACAGGACCTAGCCAGGCAGCCGCTGAAATTGGTTTCAAGCCTAATAAGGGCATTGACATTGGTCTTGGCTACTATCGGACGGTTTGCAACTCTTCGAGCGCTCTGAATAGTGAAAGTCCTAGCTCTCAGAACCGAATTTTTTGCGCGGCGGATTCTGGCGGCAGTAGCTTCTATCCTTTCGCTGGCAATGTTCGCGGTCTTCCTAGCATCAGCAACGTCCAGCACGATACCTTTAACGCCCATGTTGACTGGGAGTTTATTCCAGACTTTTCTGTGTTTGGTCGCTATTCCTTCGGTAATGCAGTGATTACTGACGGTATTGCAGCAGGGGTAACTGGCGCAAATCTTAACTACAGTGAGTGGATGGCTGGTTTGACATACAACAACGCTTTTGGTCGTAAAGGCGATGCTATGGGAATTGCAGTTTTACAACCTGCGAATATCACCGGCAACAATGTGGCTTCGGTTAATTCCACTTTCCCTGCTGGGACTTTCCCTGCCGGTTCTACGACTCCCAGCGCTACTGAGTATGACTACGGGTTCTACTACCGCTATACCTTGACCAAGAACATCACGATTGGACCTGAGGTATAC
>CASBPW010000046.1 GCA_949127685.1 Candidatus Sivonenia alaskensis PMM_0068
AGCAAACCAGGTGGCCTTGAGCGCTATGTGTATGAACTAACCCATCATCTGGCCGCAGAACAGGACCGGATTGAATTATGGGGGGTGGGATTACCAGCCACAGCCCCTAACCCGCTCATCAAACTTACTAATTTGGCTGAATCTGATAGCCCAATGTGGAGACGGCTTTGGGCAACAGGCACCCAATGGGCACAAAGGCAGGCCCCTCATCCAGATGCGGTCAACCTGCATTTTGTACCCTATAGTTTTCCTTTACTGCCCAGTTTTCCTTCTGGCGTGCCCATTACCTACACCTTTCATGGTCCTTGGGGTTTAGAAAGTCAGGGGGAAGGTAGCAGCCAACTGAATGTACTGGTCAAACGATGGATGGAACAGCTTGTCTATCGCCGCTGTGATCGTTTCATTGTTCTTAGCAAGGCTTTTGGGACTATTCTGCATCAGAAATATGGTATTCCCTGGGAAAAGATTCATATTATTCCCGGTGGAGTGGATACGACCTACTTCCGGCCGAACCTGTCTCGTCAGGAAGCTCGTGCCCAACTCAATTGGCCTTCAGACCGACCGATTCTGTTTACTCCTCGTCGTCTCGTTCACCGCATGGGATTGGATAAACTACTTACTGCGTTGATACAGGTTAAAGCTCAGGTTCCCGATGTGTGGCTGGCCATTGCTGGAAAAGGCCCCCTGCGGAATGACCTAGAGCGTCAAGTTCAGCAACTTGGCTTAGAGAATAACGTTAGATTTCTGGGTTTTTTGCCCGATGAACAGTTACCGATTGCCTACCAAGCATCGGATCTAACCGTAGTTCCTAGCCAGAGTTTAGAAGGCTTTGGTTTGATCCTGTTGGAATCGCTGGCCTGTGGCACTCCTGCTCTATGTACTCCAGTCGGTGGAATGCCCGAGGTTCTGGACCCCTTCTGTCCTGACTTGGTTACCCAAACTCCGGAAGAAACGGCCATCGCCGAACGATTGATACAACTCTTGAGTGGAAGGATTCCGCTACCTTCTAGACCTGCCTGTTCTGAATACGCTTCTACAAACTTCGATTGGAAAATAATTGCCCAGAAAGTGCGACAGGTTTTGATGCTGGAAATAGAGTAATTTTCTGTGGGATTCTTGTCATTCTGGAAACTATTATGGAGAGCGTTCGTCGAGGATATCGTAAGAACGTTTATCAAAGGGCAAATTTGTTTTTTAAACTTGAAAATTTAGGTTGGAGCACTGAATTTTCGGCAAAATAACGCTTACGTGTAGTGCAATTCACTAACAATCTTATGAAAGCAAAGATTCCATAAGTTTACGACTATGGACTCAAGGATAAACTTATTTGCTGCTATCTACTCTACTTATTTGGTACACACATGCCCCGTAAAGAACAAGGCTGGATTACTTTTCAATCTTCTCCTGAAGAACGTGCTCTGCTAGAACGATATTGTAACCAAGCTCAACGCACTAAAACAGAAGTCCTGAGAGAACTAATCCGTTCTCTCAGGCAAGAAGTGAATAAATCTAGCGCCCCATGATTACTACTGATGAGGGATGTAAATTCCCAACTAAACATCTAACTTTAAGGGATTAGCCGTAATATCGCTTGTAGCTTCCCTGTCTGCGGCTCATGCGATAAGTAAATTCGCTCACGGATGGATTGGGTGTGCTTGGGTCGATCGTACCCGTGGAGCTTTTCCAATCTTCGTCACCAGCCAATTTGGAGCTGATAAGGCCTTCCTCGTTTTGATGGAGACGCAGCCATAGCTTACCGTGGTCTTCACAAAAGAATTCTTCTATCCACTTAAGGCGATCTATATAAGCCCCTTGGGCAGCAATCAGAGTTGCCTTCTTACGGCTTACATCCAGATTTGTGAGGATCTCGGCGGCATTGCTGTAATACAGATAATGTCTTTGTCCTCCCAAACGCCATAGGCGACTTTCACAATAGGGACAACAAAACTTCTGAATATGGGCACGCTTACTGCGCTTATTCGGCATTTTCTCCCTCACACCGGTTAAAATCGGTTTCTAATTTTTGCTTGAGCCTGTCCAGCAGACTCTTCAACATCGCACGAGCGACACAAACGGTCTTGAGAAGAAAGATCTAGGCTATTCTAAGAAGAACAATTGAAAATAAAGCTGTAACCTCATCCTTGGGATTGTACACCAACTTTCTTGGGGAAAATGTATTGTGTGGCACAGACAGTGTTGACCATCTGATCTGGTATATGTACAAGTTATTCTCTGAAAATTTTTCAGTAATTTCACAGTATCTAAAGCTAGCGACCATCCTTTATAAGTAGGAGACCACAAGATATAGAGGTGCTCATTCGGATGCCCTACCGTCTACCTTGCTTGATTCTCTTAATTCCATTTGATTGCTGCTAAGGATGTACTGCACTCAAGTAAGAATTGCTATAAACGCATTGAAACTAAGAGTTCTTCTCCGAAACTTTTTCAGATGACATTAGTACAAATTTTAAGGGCCTTAGACTACTTTTCTAATTCGGAGTGAACTTTTGAAGGTTTTCAAATCTCGGTTTCTCCTCCGCAACCTTCTAACTTAAAGGAGGCCGCAGAGTACAGGTCGTCTGCCTGTACATTGTGATTTGGAAGAATTCAGTCTGCTCGCATACGTGAATGGTAACAAACTATGTCCAAGACCAGGCTATCTTCCTCAGCGGTGTTGACCGCAGCGGAACGTCATCAGTTGCTAGTGGAATGGAATGATACTCAGACTGATTATCCAAAAGATAAGTGTATTCATCAGTTGTTTGAGGAGCAGGCAGAACGCACCCCAGATGCAGTGGCTGTTGTGTTTGAAGGACAGCAACTCACTTATCGGGAACTGAATAATAGAGCCAACCAATTAGCTCATTATCTTCAGTCTCTGGGGGTTGGACCGGAGGTACTGGTCGGTATCTGTATCGAGCGTTCCCTGGAGATGATC
>CASBPW010000047.1 GCA_949127685.1 Candidatus Sivonenia alaskensis PMM_0068
AGCTTTTGTGCGTTTAAGCTTCTATTAATCTAACGAACAAATTCAAACATTACAAATTAAGTTCCGGGTCGAGAGCGCAGGTCTTCCCCCATATAAGAGCGGTCTCCCAGTACTTCTAAGAGCGGGCCATAGACTTCAAACTTAATGATGCTGACCGAACCGGCCAAGGCATTGATGCGGTCCCGATAACGCCCCAGATCGATACCAAGAAGGGAGCAGAGAATAATGCGGATCGTTGCTTTGTGGGAAACGACGAGGATATTACCTGTGGGGTATTTTTCCTGAATCTCAGCGACCACCAGTGATGCCCGACTGGCAATTTCCACAGCGGTTTCTCCTCCTGTTGGAGCATTCCAGGCTGGTTCGGTCAGCCAACAGACATAATCTTCTGCATAGTTTTGTTTCACGAACTCCGTAGTCTTGCCTTCCCATTGGCCATAGCGAATTTCTTTGAGGCCATCTCGTAGCTGTATTTCAAGACCCACCGCATCTCCTAAGGGCTTAGCTGTGGCGATGGTGCGTTTCATCGGACTTGCGTAAATAGCCGTCCAAGGGGTGCTCTGGTAGGCCTTTGCAAAAGCTTGAGCCATCTCCATGCCTTCAGGAGTTAATTCAGGGTCTAGTTCTCCACAGTAGCCGCCTGACTGGCTGTAGAGGGTTTCACCATGCCGCAGGAAATATAGCGTTAGGCTCATCAAGAACTCTCAGTGTTTAGAATCAGGCCAATGGCTTAGTATCCATCTTTTCCTAAACCTTCATCTCATGCGGCCTATAATATGCCTTGAGTTGCATCCTCTATGCCCTCCCCCTCTAACAAAAGAGCAAAAGGAAAGTCCCGTGGTTACTAGTGCCTTTAAAACAACCCGTTCTCAAGAATTTTTTCAGCAAGCCAAAGAATTGATGCCTGGGGGCGTCAATTCTCCAGTTCGAGCTTTTAAGTCTGTTGGTTCAGAGCCTGTATTTATCGACCGGGCTCAAGGCGCTTATCTATGGGACGTGGACGGCAACCACTACATTGATTACATCGGCAGCTGGGGCCCTGCGATTGTCGGTCATGCCCATCCTGAAGTTTTAGATTCTCTCCAAGCCGCGATGCTGAAAGGCACCAGTTTTGGGGCTCCTTCTGTCCCTGAAAGCATCCTTGCCCAGATGGTGATCGATGCGGTTCCTTCGATTGAAATGGTCCGCTTTGTCAATTCAGGAACTGAAGCCTGCTTATCGATACTGCGTCTGGCGCGTGCCTTCACTGGGCGAGACATTCTGATTAAGTTCAGCGGTTGCTACCACGGTCATGGCGATATGTTCTTGGTGCAAGCAGGGTCTGGGGTGGCGACGCTGGGTTTACCGGATTCTCCTGGAGTGCCTAAGTCCTCTACCGCCAATACTTTGACGGCACCCTATAACGATTTGGATGCCGTGGAAGCTCTGTTAAAGACTCATCCTGACCAAGTCGCTGCCGTCATGCTGGAGCCAATTGTCGGAAATGCAGGCATGATTGTTCCAGAACCAGGATTTTTGGAAGGACTGAAAGCGCTGACTCAAAAATATGGTGCCCTGTTGATCTTCGATGAAGTGATGACGGGCTTCCGTATCTCCTACGGGGGTGTTCAAGAACGTTTTGGGGTGACGCCCGACTTGACCTGTTTAGGTAAAGTGATCGGTGGGGGCTTGCCTGTGGGAGCCTATGGGGGCCGCAAAGAAATCATGAATATGGTTGCACCAGCCGGTCCCATGTATCAAGCAGGAACCCTCTCCGGGAATCCCCTGGCTATGGCCGCAGGGATTAAAACCTTAGAACTGCTTAAGCGTCCGGGTACCTATGAATATTTAGACCGGATTACCGCAAAACTTTATCAAGGTTTGCTCGATGCAGCTCATGATTACGGCCATGCAGCGGTGGGCGCTCAAGTCAGCGGCATGTTCGGGCTATTTTTTACCGATAAACCTGTGAAATCCTACGAAGGTGCCAGGACTTCAGACCTGAAGAAGTTCAGTCGCTTCCACCGGGGCATGTTGGAGCGGGGTATCTATCTGGCTCCCTCCCAATTTGAGGCCGGTTTCACTTCACTCGCTCATACCGATGAAGATATCGAGCGGACGATTGCCGCAGCACGGGAAACGCTGAAAGAAATCACCCCATAGCTCGGGATAGCGATGTTCGATGGCTTGATATATATCTGTTGGGGGGGTCGTGTCCGGCAGGCGCAGCCGAGAAACCCCCTTATGGAAAATGCTCTAGAGCATAAATTTGCTAATTTTTAAGGCTAATCCCCCTTTTTTAGGTTTGGATTCCCTGTGCTTTGGTCTCTGTGCATGAATACAGAAGAGACGACAAGATACCGCAGACGTTATAGTGCTCTTGGTGTAGATTTCAAATGCGATGTCCTTTGTACGTGTGGTGAGGAGTGGTTTTGTTGCGTTTATAGGTCTCTTGCTGTTTTTGGGCTACCTCCCTGCCCAGGCCCAGCCTACTGCGGTCACAGCAGATATTGAGATGCGCGGCGTCTGGCTAACCAATGTGGATAGTGATGTCCTATTTACCCAGCAGAATCTTACTAATGCGCTAGAACGTCTTACCCGGCTAAACTTCAACACGGTATACCCTACAGTTTGGAATGGAGGATATACGCTGTTCCCCAGTGCTGCCGCTGAGCGCGTCATTGGTCGTGCGGTCCATCCTGAACCAGGATTACAGCGGCGTGACATGTTGGCAGAAACGGTCGCTCAGGGTCATGCTCGAGGATTAAGGGTTATCCCCTGGTTTGAATCTGGCTTTATGCTCCCCTTAGACTCTGAACTCGTCCGTCGCCACCCTCATTGGATTACGGAGCGTCGCGATGGTACTCGGATTGTCATGGAGGGACGACATCAGCGCCTTTGGCTCAATCCTTTACAACCAGAAGTACAGCAACTCCTCATTGATACAATCAGTGAAACGGTTACCAAGTACAACATTGATGGCATTCAGCTGGATGATCATTTCGGTTTGCCCGTTGAACTGGGCTACGACACCTATACGACCCAGCTCTATTGGAAAGAAAATCAAGGGCAATATCCCCCGAACAATCCTCGCGATCCTAAATGGATGCGCTGGCGAGCGAATAAGCTGACAGACTTGGTGGTCCGGATTTTTAATGCAATTAAAGCGCGCAAACAAAATCTTGGTATCTCCATTGCTCCCAATCCTTACCCCATTGCCTATCGAGATTCTCTTCAAGACTGGCGCAATTGGGAACGCAGAGGACTTGTCAATGAACTTGTTCTTCAGGTTTACCGTGGTGATATCAAGACCTTTGTCACAGAATTGGAGCGCCCTGAAGTGATAGATGCCCGCAGCCATATTCCGGTCGGGATCGGCATCTTACAGGGTCTGAAAAATAATCCAATTCCCTTAGATGTAGTTCAAAAACAAGTCTGGGCTGTTCGTCAGCGCGGATTTTCCGGAATGTCTTTTTTCTTCTATGAGTCTCTAGCTGGACGTGACGCAGCAATCCAAACGATCTTCCCCCCGATCATTAAACAGTTTGTGGAAGCTGCTCGTTAAGTTCTTTCCATTCTGAATAGCTACAATCTAGGGGTATTGGATTAACCCTTGAAATTTTTGCCTGCCTTGTTTAGGAGTCTTGAGGCCCACCAACGGCTTCTGATATCGTTCGGGGTCGCTGTAGTCGCTTTTTTTGCCCAACCCGTGTGGCTCCATATACAAACGCGCTTGGTCCTCGCTTGGAACTTGGGGACTATGTGCTTTTTGGCTTTGACCTGGGGCATTATCATCACAGCCAGCCCAGAACAGACGAATCAAAGTGCTACGAACCAAGACCAGAGTGGAGCAGCCGTCTTAACTGTGGTTCTCATTGCAGATACCGTTAGTCTTGGGGCTGTGGGGCTCAATACGGGCGTGCCAAAAGGGGAGGCAAGTCACCTAACAATGGACATAGTCGGCCATCTAATAGTTTCGATTATCGCTATTATCTGTTCATGGCTCTTAGTGCATACGATGTTTACCCTGCACTATGCCCATCGCTACTACCGGGCTGGCCTCCTGAATAAGAGTGCAGATTCAGATGAGGCCGGAGGACTGGACTTTCCTGGTGAAGAGCCTCCTGATTATTTGGATTTTGCCTATTTTTCTTTTGTCGTTGGGATGACCTCTCAGGTATCTGACGTTCAAATAACTTCTCCTTCTATGCGTCGCCTTGCCCTCATCCATGGCGTTTTGTCTTTTGCCTTTAATACGGTAATACTGGCACTTAGTGTCAATATTATTGCGGGATTGGTCTAGCCTTATGCCTATTCAAGTTTATGGAATACCGAGCTGCGGTACGTGCAAGAAAGCCTTTACGTGGCTTGCAGATAACAGGGTTGAGTATGAGTTGGTTGATACGAAGGAGAAACCACCAACAAAAACAATGATTGAAAACTGGGTAGGTTCTCTAGGAGCCAAATCCATGCGAAATACCTCAGGCCAATCTTACCGAGCATTAGGCGAAGAGAAGAATGATTGGACAGAGCAAAAATGGATAGAAGCCTTCAGCAAGGATGCGATGCTCCTGAAACGGCCCCTTTTTGTTAAAGATGGAACGGCCGTACTGGTTGGCTACAGAGATCAGGATGCAGTTATTCGAGAGAAATTAGGCGTGTAGTAGTCCTCTGTCCTCAGTTATGACCCTTGGTTCCAGGGATCAACTACAGATACTCCAGCAACCTGAAAGTCTTTTACATTACGGGTTACTACACAGAGGTTATGGACGGATGCTGTCGCAGCGATGAAAAGATCACGTTGGCTGAAGGTGTGTTGAACCAGGCGACCACGGGCTACCATGCGACGCCATTCAAGAATTACCTCTTCATCCACCGCGAGGATACGAACAGCGAACCAAGGGCGCAACTCACTATCCAACCAATAAGACAAACTGCTCTGACGCGCTTCATCGGACAGTTGCTCAAGCCCAAAGCGTATTTCGGCCATAGTCACCGTGCTCAAATACATGGATATTGGCGACTGTTTATCCGACCAAGTCTTCACGCCCACATGGCATCGCGGCTTACGCAACTCGGATATCACATTGGTATCGAGCAGCCAACCTTTCACAGCTCTACATCCCTTAGAGGACTCAATAACGGCTCACGTTCAAAGTCCAAGTCACCTAGCGGGGACTGAGACAAGAGCGCATGTAAGCTCAAAAACTTTTGGGGAGGTACAAGTCGGGCAAACTCTTCTACCGAGATCACAACCACCGCTTCCTGACCATGAACCGTCACCAGTTGCGGCCCTCCCGTTCGCGCCTGACGCACCAACTCACTGAATTTCGCTTTCGCGTCCTCCAGCTTCCAGCTGTGATAACGTCCGGCAAGGCCAGATCCTTCCGATGCAGATGCTTGCAGCTTCTTCTTGCGTTCACTCATGGCTATAATCTGACTAGACTAGTCGGATTATAGTAGATTGAGTTTCAAATTCTTTCATTCGTTTTGCTTGCAGGCAATCAGCCCTTAGCATCTTTGTATCGCGGTAAAAAATAATGACGCAACTACACACTATCAATGACCAACAGCGGCTAAAGCTTGCACCCTTAAAAATACCCAATCGTCTCTTGATGGGACCGGGGCCTTCCAATGTCCATCCTGCGGTCCTTCAGGCTATGAATACTCCGCTGGTGGGACATTTGGACCCAGCTTTCCTGGCGCTGATGGACGAAATTCAGTCTCTGCTGCGTTATGTCTGGCAGACAGAAAACTCCCTGACAATTGCAGTGAGCGGTACAGGAACTGCAGCGATGGAAGCCACGCTGGCTAATGTCACAGAGCCTGGTGATGTGGTCTTAGTCGGGGTGGCGGGATACTTCGGAAATCGTTTGGTTGATATGGCGGGACGCTATGGGGCAGATGTGCGAACGATTACGAAACCCTGGGGACAAGTCTTCTCGCTGAGTGAACTCCGCACGGCCTTTGCAACCCATCGCCCCACCATCTTGGCCTTAGTCCATGCAGAAACCTCTACAGGGGCACGCCAACCCTTAGAAGGAGTGAGTGACTTGTGTCGGGAATACGACTGCCTACTGCTCCTGGATACTGTTACGAGTCTAGGGGGCGTCCCCTTGTTCCTGGATGAGTGGGGCGTGGATTTGGCTTATAGCTGTAGCCAAAAAGGCTTGGGCTGCGCTCCTGGGGCTTCCCCTTTTACGATGGGGCCCCGGGCTATAGAGAAATTGCAAAAGCGCCGCACAAAAGTTGCCAATTGGTATCTCGATATGTCGTTGCTGAATAAGTACTGGGGCCATGAGCGCACCTATCACCATACCGCGCCTATTAACCTCTACTATGGCCTCCGGGAAGCCCTTCGCTTAGTTGCCGAAGAAGGACTAGAGCATTGCTGGCAGCGCCATCAAGATAACGTAGAGTATCTCTGGGAAGGGCTAGAGGATTTAGGGCTGACCATGCATGTAGAAAAAGAATTCCGACTGCCGACCTTAACCACGGTTCGCATCCCAGAGGTTGTGGATGGGAAATTCGTTTCCCAACGCTTGCTCAATGACTTCAATATTGAAATCGGCGGCGGTCTCGGTGAACTTTCCGGTCAGGTCTGGCGTATCGGACTTATGGGCTTCAATAGTCGCAAAGAAAGCGTAGACAAACTATTGGAAGCCCTACCCCTTAGTGTTTAAGCATCACTAATAAGAACAAAGCTATGCTGGAAAAGGAATCCAGAGACTAGAAACGCATAGTGCCCAAACAACCTCGACACCGCCCTTTCCGAGATTTTCCCAATGCAGAGCGCAAGATTATCGAATGTGATTTTGATTTTTGTATCCATTGCGGAGTGAGGTTAGCCTCTGGAAAGAGCTGGCACACACGGAAAAATGTTCAAACTTTGAAAGGGGCCATCTTTCTGGCTGGGAAGAGCAAAGTATGCCTTAATTCCGAATGCACTCATTATCGGAAAAAGTACCATGCCAGTGGAGTGTTGAAATATAGCCTTCCCTTTAGTACCTATGGCCTGGACATATTGGCCTTCATTGGTTGGGAACATGAACAAAAGAATCGTCAGTTCAAAGAAATCCATCAAGACCTTGAGAAACTTGGCGTATTAATCAATGAGCGGAGCGTAGGAAGAATCTACCGAGAATTTCTGGCCCTATTGGGCGGAACACAAGTGCAGCAACAAGAACGATTGGCCCAGGCCAATGCAGAGCATGGCGGCGTGATTTGGGCGATTGATGCGCTGCAACCGGAAGGGCATGGGACTTTACTCTACGTTTTGTGTGAGGTGTTGAGCAGTACTGTCATCAGCGCGATTCAGTTGACTCATGCCAGCGCTATGGATCTTCAAGCATGGTTAGCTCCCTTCCAGGCGTTGAACTATAACGTGCTAGCAACGCTGAGTGATGGCGATACAGCAATGATTGAGGCATTGCAGAAATGTTGGCCTGATGCGTCACACCAGCGGTGTCAATTACACTTTCTAGCGAATTTGAGTGAAGACGTTTTACCCTTCGATAAACAATTGCGGGATGCCTTGAAAGAAGACTTAAAGGGCCTACCCAAAGTCCCAGAACACAGCACGATACCCGAAGTTGCTCAATCGGGGACATCTTCAAGCACTCCCCTTTTTTAACTCAGACACCCGAACGAGCAGAAACTACTCCAACAGCTCAGTCCATAGAAGAAGACATCCGAATGAGCATTCGAGATGCCGCGAATCGGAGCAGTCGTAAACCTTTTAGCTGGGGAGGACTGGCTGGATATCGACAGCTTGAGGCGATCGCTGAGGCCTTGCATGAGTTGCCTCTAACGCAAGAGGGGATGGAATATCTTCAACAACTTGTGAACCAAGTCGATGAAGCGCTAGGGCGCAACCGCACCCTAGCAAATGACATAGCCAGTGCCCATGATCAACTGATTCAGATTGCTCAGTGCCTAGGCTATCCCACTCCCGATAACAGTCCTACAGGAACGCTGTTCACCGAGGAGCGCCGTCGCTTCACTGACCCCAACCTCACCTCGATAACTATCCGAAAGGAGATGGAAGTCCTTGTGGAAATGCATCAATCCACCTCCAGCTTATATCCTGCACAGACTGCCCTCTGCATAGGCTTTAGGCGACGTTGGCAGTCTTATGGGAGTGATTTACTGCACTGTTACGATATTCCAAGCTTACCTCCCGACAATCTCCGACTCGAATCTATTTTCGGGAAATTGCGAAACCATTCCCGAAGGGTCACGGGACGAAAATCAACCCGCGAATTAAGAGACTTTGGGCAGTGTCAAATTCTATTCTTAGCAGAGTCTCGAAAAGACCTCCTAGAACAGATGCAGCAAGTTCCCCTTTCTACCTATCAAGCACAACGGGAGGCCCTAAAGAAGGCAGAAGCACCACGAAAATTTTTACGTCAGTTACACCGTGACACACTCAAAGCGACTCGTAAGTTACTCAGCAAATATCCTAAGGCTCAAGCAACTGGGTCAGGAGAGACGATAGCTAAATAACTGCCTTAATGGGGATGAGGTAAACCTATTTTCCGTTTCTTAAGTCGTACAACATAAGCCCTGTATACATTTCATACCTTGAGTGCTATTAAAACACTAAGGGAGCCCTACGGCAGGTGTTGCCTTAGGCCCCCTGCCTTATTTTTGCTGGTGCATTCTAGTTTCAATAGAGATACAAAGATGAGTACGGACAGGATATTCAACAGTTCTAAATTTTTCCAGCCAACGGACGGAGAGCCTGTTCGTTCGGTTGTTACGGAATCTAAGGATGCTGTCGTTGTAGCCTGGTTCATCAAGCCGGGTCAGAAAATTCCCGCCCATATCCATCCTAACGGGCAAGATACCTGGACCATTTTAACGGGGAAGGGAGAATATTATCTGGATAAAGTAGGAACTACGCAGCCAATTATGGCAGGGGATGTGGTAGTCGCACATACCGGATGTGTGCATGGAGTATTCAACAGCGGTGATAAACCACTAGTTTTTATTTCAGTCGTGTCACCAGCCGATGCGGGGTATCAACTTGCATCAGCAGATTCTTTAGCCGTTCACCTCTAACCCTTCAATCCCCCATACTTTCTTTAGCTAAAAATGTTTCAGATATTAGGTCACCAGAGTCAGAGAATCTCACAGAGTAAAGAAAAAGTCCAAGTAACTGCTAGAAATTGCTAAAATAGGTGTTAACTAAAATTGATGGAGAAGAGAACTGTTTCCCGGACAGGCTGTTAGAGAAAGAGAAGTAATTCAATCAGAAAGTTCACTTAGGAGTGTACATATTCTTACTGTTTCCAGAAGAACTCAATGTTGTAACAGCCTCAGATGTGGCTAGTTGAACAGGATGAAGGAGTTGTTTATAGGCCGTAAGAGTTGCCTCGGTAATCTGATCCCAATTATGTTTGAAATTTACATATTGTTTGGCATTTTGGGCCATAATTTTTAAGTCTCCAGGGTGACCTATAGCCCAGGCTAGCTGGCGAGTACAGGATTCGAGATTGCCTGCTTCAAAAAGCATGCCTCGATCGCTACTGAGAAGCTGTTGATGAACTGGAATGTCACTGGCCAAAACAGGAATACCCTCCTGCATGGCTTCCAACATAGCTAAAGGCAATCCTTCCAAATCTGAGGGCAAGACAAATAATCCAGCGCCCCGAATAACTTCTGCCAATTGAGACCCGACTAGCTGGCCAGTGAAAACTACATTAGGGTTCCCTTCGGCTAAACCAATAGTCTGGGCCGTAAAAGCATCGGTATCACTAGAACCACCAACAATCACAAGCTTCCATCCCTCCGGAACCAGAGCTTGAAAAGCTTGAATGAGTAAATCGGGGCGTTTTTCAGGAACCAATCTACCGAGAAAGATAATATAGCGTCCGGGATTAATCCCCAACGAAGCCCCAAAAGAAAAATCAGGATCCGATCTATCCAGCGCTCCAGGAGCATTTGGAATATAGATAGACTCTCGATTATAGGTTGCTCGAAAGTAATGTCGGAGTTCTTCAGAAACAACAATTAACTCATCGGCATGACGGCTGGCGGCACTTTCACCCATACGTAATAAACGGCCAGAAAATTTCCCCCACTTCGCCCGTTGCCAATCCAAACCATGGCAGGTGACTAAAACTTTTGCAGTAGAAGCAAGCTTTGGAATCCAACAAAAGAGAGCGGGGCCAACGGCATGAAAATGAACAATGTCATATTGAGTGCCGAGGGTAGACATTGCCGCAAGGGAACAACTCACAATGGCTTCCAACCCTCCGTCCAAAGGAGTTGAGATAGAAATCACTTTGACGCCTTGAACAAGGTATGGCCCTGAATCACCAATTTGGGCATAAGATTGTCGAGCGAATAGATCAACAGAGTGCCCTTGGGCAACCATCCGGGGATAAAGTTCCTCACAATGGCGCTCGATACCTCCCTGTTGGGCAGGTAGACCTTTCGCACCAATTACAGCAATTTTCATAGATAGTAAGTTCGGGGAGGTGGCAAGTAGAGGTCAAACGAGCTCAAACATGACAAATTTGTGAGGCTGAGTTGTTCATTTTTCATTTTCATCATAAGTACTAAACCAAGTAAAAGATATCGTAGAAAATACGGCTCTTTTATCATCATTATTTCTGAACGAGGGAGGATACTACGTAAATCTTTCTGTTGGTGACTA
>CASBPW010000048.1 GCA_949127685.1 Candidatus Sivonenia alaskensis PMM_0068
CCGATTCAAACTCCTCTTTAGAGGCCCCACACTCAGGGCAAACCCATTCAGTCGGTAAAGCCTCAAAAGGAGTGCCTGGCGGTATCCCATTTCCAGGGTCTCCTTCGGCTGGGTCGTACGTATAGCTGCAGACGGTGCACTTATAAACTTGCATGTTGATTATCCTTTAACGCCACTGCCAGTATCAGTCGGAATAATGAATCGCTGGAGAAAGACAAAAAATATGAGAATGGGCAGGATAGAAATGACCGAGCCTGCCGCCACCAAACGCCAATCTTCAGCAAACGCACTAGACAGGTTGGCAACGCCTAAGGGCAGGGTGTAAAACTTAGGGTCATCCAAAATAATTAAAGGCCAGAGGAAGTCTCCCCACATGGCAATAAAAGTAAATACGGCCAGGGTGGTCAAGGCCGGACGGATAGAAGGCAACATCACATGCCACCAAATGCCCAGACTAGAATAACCATCTACTCGAGCCGCCTCTTCCAATTCTTTGGGTACGCCCGCAAACGCTTGTCGCAGCAGGAAAATGCCAAAGGCAGAAACCATATAGGGAAAAATGAGGCCCATATAGGTATTTTTCAGATTGAGTTGGACCGCCAAGATATAGAGGGGGATCATCGTGATCTGAAAGGGGATCATAATCGTGCCAATGATCGACCAAAAGACTAAAGTTTTTCCTTTAAAATTAAAGCGGGCCAGCGGATAAGCCGCTAAGGAACAAAACAATAGATTGAGAACAACGGTGATCCCTGAGACTAAGACACTATTGAATAGATAACGAGCAAAGGGGTTGTTGTTCCACACTTTACTGAAGTTATTGAAGGTGGGAGAGGCCGGAAGTAGCTGAGGCGGATAGAGAAAAATATTTTCTTGGCTAGATTTAAAGGCAGTACTGACCAGCCAAAGCAAGGGGCCAATCATCAAAATTCCAATAATGATTAATAAAATGTACTGAATCGTATTTTTAGCTATATTCATCACATAGCCCCCCCTGTCGGGTCAACGGAGCGTACGCTAATCACAGAGAGCAAAAAAACCACTAGAAATAAAACTACGCCAATAGCAGAGGCATATCCCATCTCTAAGCTAGAAAATCCTTTTTCATAGAGATAGTAAACAACCGTTTTAGTACTATTCGCGGGGCCACCTCGTGACATCACATAGACTTCTTCAAAGACTTTCATCGCGGCAATCGCTGAGATAACCGTTACCAATACGATATACGGCTTCAGCATAGGGATCGTTATATCAAGGTGCTTGCGCCAACCATCAGAACCATCAATAGCGGCAGCTTCATAGAGGTCCTGAGGGATGGTCTGCAAACCCGCCAGATAAATCACCATGTAGTAGCCCAGCCCTTTCCAAATAGTGACCGCAATAATGGCGAAGATAGCCGTACTCGAATTAGTCAACCAAGGGATTTTTACAGACGTAAAGATGGAGGTAAAGTAGTTTAGCAATCCATTTTCTGCATAGATCCATTTCCAGGCGATCCCCGCCACCACTACAGAAACAATAACAGGGATATAATAAGCTGCTCGGAAAAATTGAATTCCTCTTATTTTTTGATTGACTAAAATAGCCAGGAAAAGAGGCAAAATGACCAAGGCAGGAACCACCACTACCATGTAAATCAGCGTATTAAATAAGACTTTCCAAAAGAGTTGGTCTCTCCACAGCTGTTCATAGTTTTTAAGTCCAATGAAATTGGGTGCTCCGATAATATCGTAATCGGTAAAGCTTAAATATATGGCCTGGAGGACGGGCCAAAAAGAAACTACGGCCAGGATCAGTAGGGCAGGAAATAGGAAAAAATAGGGGGTCGAGGTTCTATTTAGCTTCATCCCAGAGTATTCCACTGTTCAGCTGCGCTGGCAATCGCTTTATCGGTTGTTTTCTCTCCAAGCATCGCCTGTTGGAGTTCGTCGTAGATGAACTTTTGCAATTTATCCACGTTTTTGACAGGTGGAACTAAAACTTCTGCTTGAGCCAATTGGGAAGCACTGATCACCCGTGCTTTAACTTCTGCATCAGAGGAAGGGCTTTTGGCTGTGAAATAGGGGTCTTTGGCAGCCTGTATAGAAGAAGGGAGTTGATTGGCCACCTTAGAAAAACTTAGCTGGTTCGTTGCGTTGGTGAGGAATAGGGCAAATTTAACAGCACTATCTAAACTTTTAGAACTACTGGGGACTACTACGTTCATGGCACTTGCACTTGTCTTGCCGTTAGGACCAACAATCTGTGTAGATACATCCGAGATCTTGGCAATATCAGGAGCATTGAGTTTGATTGCCTGCATAAATTCAGGACCTGTGAGCAGCATAGCCAACTCTCCTGCTTGATAAAGTTCTACTGCTTTACGATGGCCTTCTGTCAAAATTTCACGAGGGATAACCTGTTTCTTAAACAAATTCACCCAATAGTCAAAGGCGGCCTTGCCCTCTAGATTATTAAAGGCTGCTTTGCCGTCAGAGCCGAGTAAGGGCATACCCATTTGCACCATAGATTCTAGGACTTGGCCTCCATCCATCGTTAACAGGAAAGCATATTTTCCCGTTTTCGCCTTTAGCTGTTCCGAAGCAGCGGCCAACTCTTCATAGGTTTTGGGCGCTTGCTGAATCCCTGCCTGTTCAAAAAGCTTTCGGTTATAAACCGTAACATTCGTCCCTACATACCAAGGCAAGCCAAAAACGGTATTGCCAAGCTGGTTAGATTTCCAAATATTAGGAAAGTAAAGGGCTTGCTGTTCTTGAGCAAGCGTTTTCTGCATATCCACAAGGGCATTTTTTTCGGCGAGCTTGGTAGCAAACTGTGGATTTAAATTGACGACATCGGGAGCAGTACCGGCCGAGACAGAGGTCAGGATTTTATTTTCCATATCTGCCCAGGGAACATCCACCCATTCCACGGCAATTTCGGGATTCTGCTTCGTGAAATCTTTGACCAGGCCCGCCATGTAGGCATCGAAGGTCGGTTTTAACTGCATGGTCCAAAAGATGATTTTGTTGCCCTTCGTGCTAGCAGATGGGTTCTCCTGTTGGCCACAAGCCCCGAGCAAGAATAGAGCACCGGAGGAAACAATCAAGGTTCTTCGGGAAAGCATATGCAATAGATCGCCCCTAGACTTTTCGGATGATTATAGAACCCCAGCCCGACAGGCATGCTAAATTTCACCATAATAGATTTACCTACTCTTCCAAAGCCTCATGGCCTCTGTTGACCTCCGCGCTGTATCCAAAGTTTTCGAACAAACTCAAGTCCTCCATGACATCAATCTGACGGTGGAAGACGGCGAATTTATGGTTTTGGTCGGGCCTTCTGGCTGCGGAAAAAGCACTTTGTTGCGCATTATTGCAGGCTTAGAATCAGTCAGTAGTGGCGAAATACGCCTTGAAAATACCTGTGTGAATCATTTGCCCCCAAAAGCTCGGGATATCGCTATGGTTTTTCAAAGTTATGCGCTCTATCCCCATATGACGGTCTATGACAATCTTGCTTTTGGCCTACGTCGTCAGCAACAGTACCGCTTGGGCGAGAAATTCTTTTGTGGGCTCATGTCCAATCGGCGCGCCGTTGATCAGCGGGTGCAAGAGGTAGCTCTTACCCTCCAACTTGAAAATCTACTGACCCGTAAACCAAAAGAGCTTTCTGGGGGCCAAAAGCAGCGAGTGGCCCTCGGTCGGGCTATGGCGCGCAATCCTAAAGTTTTTTTGATGGATGAACCTCTTTCCAACTTGGACGCCCAACTGCGGGGAGCAACCCGTAGCCAAATTGTCCAACTCCAGAAGAAGCTGCAAACAACCACCGTCTACGTCACCCACGACCAGACAGAAGCGATGACCATGGGGACTCGGATTGCGGTACTCCGGGGCGGCAAAATTCAGCAGGTGGACACGCCCCTCAATCTCTATCTTCGGCCTGCGAATCGCTTTGTAGCCGGATTTATCGGTTCTCCATCGATGAACTTTTTCCCGGTGCTGGTGGATGAAGAAGGGCTTTTACAGGGCCCCTGGCTTTGGCAACCGATCGCTCTATCCGAGCAACAGCGGCACAACTTGATGCCTAAGCGTCCCTTAACGCTGGGCATCCGCCCAGAGCATGTGTGTCCTGCTTCCCTGTCCGCAGCCCACATACAGGCCATAGTCCAGGTCGTAGAAGCTCTGGGCTGCGAAACGAATGTAGTAATGGAGATTCAGCCGAGGCCAGATCAGCAGAACAGCAAACAGGATGGTCAGCCGCTGCAGGCCAAAGTTTCCCCCAACGTCCATTTCTCCGTGAACGCGATCGCTGGCTGGGTCATAGACCCTGCCAATCTGTATCTTTTTGATCAGGAATCAGGCGATGTGTTGATGCATCCTTAAAGATAATGTTCTTTTTTAAATGAAACCTGCCCCCTTTTTGGTGTAGAACTAAATCTACCTAAACCAGCATGCCTTCCTAATGAATTTGAGGCCTGAGCGTTACCTAGTTTCATGACCGATTTTTACGACCCCTGGCAAGAACAACTCTCTCCCCTTATCCAGCGGTTCAACCGAGAGGCACAAGCGGCAGGCAAAGGAGTCGCCTGGGATTTCCCCGAAGAAGTAACTAGTTCGACGTTTTATCGAGAATTGGCTACTGGCGGCTTGGAAAAAAGGCTTGGAGTTCCTTTTTGGGAGCTTGCAAAACCCAAGAAGAATGATCGCTGCCTGGACGTAGCCTGTGGGGGTGATTTTTTCTTCTATCCCTGGGCTGAATGGCAAGCCAATTTCTGGGGTCAAGACCTGAGCCCTGCCTTGGCAAAAGTGATCAATTCTCGGGCACCTCAGCTCAATTCCAAGCTGTTCAAAGGGGTGCGGGTGGCTGGTGCCCATCGCATGGACTATGAAGAAAATTTCTTTGACCTGGTCCTGGCTTTAGGCCTTAGCTACTACATGCCCCTGGATTACTCTGCTCAAGTGCTGATCGAAATCCGCAGAGTCGTCAAATCCGGTGCGCCTGTGTTGTTCGAGGTAGTGGAGCCCAATTCTCCGTGGATAGATGCTTGGGGCCTCATGGAAATGGCCAAAGGAACAGAAGTCTACTTCACTGAGCTAGAAGATTGGGAGACAACCTTCAAACAGGTCGGCAGCCAAATCCAGTCATCTAAAGCGGGAGAACTCTTCCGCACCTATCTGCTGACTTTTTAGGTTCAGCAGCGTCGATACTGCATTCCGGCAAGCTGCTCTACCCCTCCCTTCAGTTCCAAACCCAGTAGGAGCGCGGAAAGCACTCCGGTATCCAAGCCTGATTTAAGGGCGATTTGATCAAAAGGCTCTGGGTGAGCCGTCAAAATTTCCCAAAGTGCTTTTTCCTCAGGGTCTAACTCAAGGGGAGCGGAGCTACTCTTAACGCCTTCTCGTTGACTACCCGCCGCCCCCAAATCTTTGAGCAGCTGTTCTGTGCTGAGAATCAAATGTGCGCCCCGATCCACAAGTTGGAGACAGCCCAGGGAATACTCCATATCAAGGCTGCCCGGTAGCACATAGACATCCCGTCCATAATCTGCGGCCAGATAGGCCGTGATCAGGGCACCAGAACGTTCTGGTGCTTCCAGAACCAGGGTTGCCTTCGAAAGCCCCGCTACGATCCGATTGCGATGGGGGAAATAGCCAGCAGTGGGAGGAGTTCCTGGTGGATACTCACTGAGAATGGTTCCACCTTGGGCGATGATCGATTGGTACATCCGTTGATGCTGGTAGGGATAGGCGATGTCGATCCCACAGCCTAGAACCGCTACCGTTCTTCCTTGCGCTGCTAGGGTGGCACGATGGGCTGCTCCGTCAATGCCTACGGCCAGACCAGAAATCACCGTAAAGCCTAAGCGCCCCAATTCAAAGCCCAATTTCTTGGCCCAGCGTTGGCCATACTCCGAAGCCCGACGAGTCCCGACAATGGCCACAGCTGGTTCCCATGGACCCAATTTTCCCCGGTAATAGAGCACGGGTGGGGGGTCTGCTATCTCCCAAAGTTGCGCGGGATATGCTGTGTCAGCAGGGGTCAAAAAAGGTCCGTATTTTGTTTCCCACGTTTCCAGGAGCGCCTCTGGTTCTAGGGAAGCTTTCTGAGAACGAAGCTGCTCCACGAGGTTCAAGCTAAATCCCGCTATTTCACGCCATCTGCGAGGGTCTGCTTGCCAAGCGCAGTGCATGGATCCCATATGTTCATAAAGACGCTTCAGGCGTATCGGTCCCATCCCTTCTAAGCGCGACCATGCCAGCCAATAAGCGCGTTCTGTTCTATCCTCTGCCACATGATTTCTGAATACGTCGGGGCAGTTATAACCTGACAGAAAAGAAAATGGGCTTTATGAGGCTTTATAAAATGCTAAAAAGTACCACGGTGGTATTGTCTCTACCGCCATACTCATTGGCTTGGTGAACCAGGGCTTCCACGGCTTCCTGGTCATTTGGGTTCGCCGATAGAATTTGGGCTATTTCCTGCTCTGGAACTTCTTTGGTAAGGCCGTCACTACAGAGTAGATAGCGGTCTTGGGCATGCATAGGAATTTTTTGGACCAGCCCCGCTTTCAGGTCTGGGCGTCCTAGACATCGGCTAAGGACATTGCGATAGGGATGTTTTTCTGCGGCTTCGGGTAAGACATATCCTTTAGCGACTAACTCCGCGACCAGGGTATGGTCCTCTGTCAGGCGGGATAGAACTTTTGAAGATCCATCCCATCGGTAGAGTCGAGAATCTCCCACATGGGTGTACCAGAGATAGGAACCGACGACCCAGGCGATGACCAGGGTGGTTCCCATATCTCCATGTTCTTCGTGCTGCTCAGCATCTTTTAGAATGTCCTCATTGGCGATGCGTACAGCTTGTAACAAAGACTCCTCCACCGCTAAGGTCAAAGAGGAGGGGCGTTGGCTCTCCAAAAATGTACGCACAGATTGGATGGCTAGAGAGCTAGCAACTTCCCCGGCGGTGTGGCCGCCCATACCATCTGCCAAAATAAAAAGACCTCGATCAGCGTAGTAAGCATCCTCGTTGATGCTCCGCACGTGACCAACATCGGTTGTCCCTGCCCATGTCAGAGAAAATAAGGGAGAGGTTAGCTCAGTCATTGCTAAATATCGCTGCTGCTAAAGATACTTCCCTGTTTAACTTGGTGCCCGTAGATTTATTTGCCCAGAAGCTATTTTTTAACTTTTTGAAAAACCCGCACTTTATACGCAGGAATCATTTCAACACCTAAGAAATTTGAACTTTTATCAAGATTCCAGGGATTTTTGCCTAGTCTTGGCCGGGATCGCTATGCAGCGCTTTGTGTCGAATGTATTATTATGTATGGAGTTAATAAATAAAGCTTTACAAAACTTAAAGGAAAGGTAAATTTTTTCCATGCCGCGTATTCTAGTCATTGATGATGATCCGGCCATCCTAGAGTTGGTGCAGGTTAACCTCCAAATGGCAGGGTATGACGTCACCACGGTCCAAGATGGTATTACAGGACAGGCAATGGCGTTACAGCTCTTGCCAGATTTAGTGGTCTTGGACCTTATGTTACCGCAGGTCGATGGCTTTACGGTTTGTCAGCGGTTACGTCGCAACGAACGTTCTGCGGACATCCCCATCCTGATGCTAACGGCTCTTACTCAGACCAAAGATAAGGTTGAAGGTTTCAATGCCGGAGCGGATGATTACCTAACTAAGCCTTTTGAACTGGATGAACTTTTGGCTAGAGTGCGGGCTCTGCTTCGACGTACAGACCGGATTCCGCAAGCAGCAAAACATTCTGAGATTCTCTCTTTTGGGGCTCTTACCCTAATCCCGGAGCGGTTTGAAGCGGTATGGTTCGGGAACGTGATCAAGCTTACTCATCTGGAATTTGAGCTTTTGCACTGTCTTCTCCAGCGTCATGGTCAGACGGTTTCTCCCGGCGAAATCTTGAAAGAGGTTTGGGGGTACGACCCTGATGATGACATTGAAACCATCCGTGTCCATATTCGTCACCTGAGAACAAAATTAGAGCCCGATGCCCGTCACCCTCAATTCATCAAGACTGTTTATGGCGCAGGCTACTGCCTGGAGCTGCCAATAGTCCAGAATCAAGAGATGAGTTCAGCTCAGTAATTTTGAAAACGAGATCGCTTGCTGGCTAAGGGTTTTAACCTTTTCTTCCGCACACAAACCACCATTATCATGCTAGTAGTTACCGTAGATGTCTTTTGAGCAAAACATCCTAGATGCCCTTCCCTGGGGTTTGGTCTATACCGCTCAGGATGGCATCGTGGTTTTTTGGAATAAAACGATGGCTGACCTAACTGGGATCAGTGCTAGGCAAGCCAAAGGCAAGCTGATATACCACTGGATTGCCGAATTAAAAGATCTAGCCAGTAATACCAGCGTCCCTTTCTCCCGAGAAGGGTACTGGCAAAGTTTCATGGTCAACTGTCAAGACCATGAGGGTGGAACACTTTGGACGTTTACTCCGGAAGACCACTTAGATCGGGTTCAATCAGATTTCGTCTCTACTGTTAGTCACGAATTGCGCACGCCTTTGACGAGCATCAAAGGCTTCGTCGATACCCTATTGCGCTCTCGTAGGCAATTGCCTGAAGACCAGCAGATTCGATTTCTACGGATTATCAAAAACCAAGCAGACCGACTGACCCGTCTGGTAGAAGATATTTTAATCGTCTCCAAGATTCAGTCTGGGCAGTTGAGAAATGCCCCTCAACGTTTAGATTTGGCGGATGTGATCGACCGCGTTTTGGAAAACCTATCCCAAAAAACTGCCCATCATCAATTGGATCTCAATCTAAACGAAGATTTACCAGCGGTATGGGCTGACCAAGACCGTTTAGAGCAAATATTGACGAACCTCGTGGATAATGCGCTTAAGTATTCGCCCAAAAATACCGTGGTTGCGCTAAAAGCCTGGATGGATCCTAAGATTCCAGGCAAGCTTTCGATTTCCGTGGTGGACCAGGGTATTGGTATTCCAGAGGCTTTCCTAGAACAGATCTTTAACCGTTTTAACCGTTTAGACACCCCCTTGACTCGTGAGCGGGAGGGGACTGGTTTGGGGCTATACATCACCAAATCGCTCGTAGAGAGTCTTGGTGGGCAAATCGCTGTAGAAAGTAGAGAAAGCTTAGGCTCTACGTTCACCGTCTATTTGCCTACGGCTCCAGATATCTTGCCTGGACCTATCCAATCGGAGAGGGGAGAGGCCCATGCGTGACGCAGAAGAATCACTCAGTCGCCCTATCGATCCCGATGTATTAGAGCTGGAGTTGGGGGAATGGCTTAAGGACCGCCAAGAACGAGCCTTAATTTATTGCGACTTGCGTAATTTTAGGCTTTATAACCAGCTCTATGGGAAGCCCGTGGGAGACCGGATGCTCTCTTCTCTATCCCAATTGTTGGCTCGGTCCTTACAGTCTGATGAGTACTACTACCGAATCGGGGGGGATGAATTCCTGTTGGTAGTCCTTAGTCCTCGGGCAGAATCTCTTGCCCAAGAGCTTTGTCGGGAGTGGCAAACACTCAGTCCTGGGTTTTATACTGAGCGAGACCAACACAGACGTTTTTTGTTGGGGACCGACCGTCGAGGTATTGGGCGGCGTTGCCCTTTAGTCGAACTCAATATTGGGGTGGTTCATGCATCTCCCTACCGAGGCAAGGGATTATCAGAAGTTTTTTCCATCGCCGTGGAGACGAACCTACTAGCCCGTAGCCAGCCAGGAAATACCTATGTAGTCCACAAAGAGACCCTCTCCCATTCCAGTTGGACCGCGAGCCCTCCTTCTGTTTTGGTGGTAGAACCTGACGCAGCCTTAGCCTATTTGCTTCAAACGGCCTTGGAAATCAATGGTTATCAGGTATGGGTCACGAGCTCTGGACAAGAGGCTTTCAAATTAGCTTTAACCCATCAGCCCAAGGTAATCATCTTGGACCTCTATACCTCTGACTTGCCAGCAGGTACCTATCTTTGTTCGGAATTACGTCGTCAACCTGATCTCTCTCAAACCTTGCTCATCGTGGCAGCCACCAATGCGGACCGGGAGGAATCTCTATCCGCTGGAGCAGATTTATTCATTCCGAAGCCATTTGAATTGAGTGACCTCTTGCATTGGGTAGACCGCTTGGTTGAAGAAAATGCCAAAGTAGTAGCCTTACCAGGTCTTCTGGATTCTTTTAGTGATTTTCAGACCCCACTCCATTAGTACGCTGGGTCGTGTGAGTTTTGTCTGTTGATTATGACTCTGAAGGCAAAGAGTCGCTCAATCCGGCTCTTTTGCGGAGGGCTTGGGGACTGTTATCGCACAAAGTCCAATTACGTCGGAAGAATCGAGCCAAGTCATTTTCAGCAAGTGGAAGATAAATGGGGCGTCCGTGGGGACAAGTATGGGGATTTTGAGTATTGATCCAGCGGTCCAAGAGGTTTTGCAGAAAAGACAGGTCTAAAGGAGTGCCGTTGCGAATGGCTGCGCGACAGGCCAGACTGGCACAGGCGCTATCTAAGTCTGAGCAGCGACTGAGTTCACGCAGGGCTTCGGCGCAATCAGATCGGTCCAGCAAGCAGACGGGTGCTTGACGGATAGCCCAAACATTCTCTCCGAAAGGTTCTAAGACGATGCCTAGCGTTTCTAAGTTTTCCTGCTGGCGTTGGGTTAGATCTTCCACAAGCACGACGTTGGCTAAGTCTGCTAATTTCCACTCCCGCTGGACTAACTCAAAAAGAACTCGTTCTTCAGCCACATGTTGCTCAACCAACCACAGCCCTTCTGGATGTTCCGCGAGAATATAGGTGTTGCGAATTTGGGCTAAGGCCTTCAGTTTTCGTCCGCTGTGATAGGAAGTGCTCTCTTCTTTCAGCGCCCTCTTCATTGCTGCTCGAAATAGCCTGGAATCCTGACTGGGGAGAGTGTCCATCAGCACTTGAGCCAGGATGTCTTGGATTTGTTGGATTAGAGCTGGCTGGTCTTGGTATTGGACCGTTGTTTTGGCGGGATGGACATTCCAATTTACCCGCTCGGCGGGGAGTTCTAGGTTGACCACACACAAGGGATATCTCCCTTTGGGCAGGGTGCGTCTAAATACTTGGAGAACTCCTTCTAGTAAGGCTCTGTCTTCCACACAACGGCCATTGATCGTAAAGATTATCCAGTCAGGTCGAGGACGAGAATAACGATTCGGTAAGGCCACGGTGACCGTAATTTTCTCTTGGGGTGTGAGGATCGACCCTTCGCCAAAATCGCTGGGTTCTAAACGGCGAAAAAGCTGGAGCAGAATAGCTTTGGCAGTACTCCCTGGCCAGAGCGACAGTTTCGGCTTCAGGGCTGAATCATTCTCTCCGATAGAAACCTGCCAGGTTATGTGGGGATGGGCTAAAGCCCGATATTTTATCCATTGAAGAATCGCCATCACCTCCTTTTGGAGGTTGAGAAATCGACGACGGACCGGCATCTGACCAAAGATATTATTTAAGGTCACGATGGTCCCGAACCCAGCCCCTTGTGGCTTTTGTTCTATGACTTGGCCTTGATGGCCATAGCATTGCCAGGAAGCCAAAGCTTGATTCGGGCTATGGGTCACCACGGTGAGTTCTCCAACCGTCGCTAGCGCATGCAGCCCTTCCCCTCGAAAACCGAGGGTGTTTATGTGCCAGAGGTCTTCCACAGACTGAATTTTAGAAGTTTGATGGGGGAGGGCACAGACCAGGGCATCTTCTGGGGACATGCCCCGACCATCATCACTGACCTGAAGGGCCCAGCGCTGAGGCCAGATACAGATGGCGATACGTTTTGCTCCCGCATCCAGGCTGTTATCCACCAATTCTCGGACGACCGCAACCAATGAATCAATGATTTCGCCTGCAGCAATGAGGCGAATCAGTTCAGGAGATAAAGGATGGATTGAGGGCATGAGAGTGTTAAAGAACGCCCTTTCTGTCTATGCTCCATTCTGTTGGCGGGCTACCATCGTCATCCAGAACAGATGTAATAGCGGTTCCTAGACGAGTGAGGTACATCAGATCATTGCTAGATAAGGCTTTCAGTACACATTTTGTATCTCACCTAATCAGGAACCGCTATATCCCGCTTAATCGAAGTAAAACAGGGTTACGATTTTACGTTGATCTTCAGCCTGCCGACAGGTCTCCAACAGCGTCTGCGACTCATGAAAAGCAAAACAGATCAGTTGCTGACATTTGGCGACGATTTCAGCATTACAGAGATTGCTGGCCTCTGCTAAGGGCAGTTCATCGCGTTCGGGATATTCTATAAGTTGAACGACTTGCTCTAATTGCTCTTGGGATTCCTTCGGCTGACGGGCTAGACCTTGCGGCAAAATAACCGTTACGGAGTTGGGGTCGGCCCGCATAGCGCCGCGAATCACAGCGGCATTGGTTCCTCCAGAACCTGAAGTGAGCAATCGGTTCCCGGAAAGGGCCAGGGCATAGCTCAGTAACTCAATAAGTTGCTGATGCCCCAGGGGTAAGTGACGAGAGCCTAGGATGGCTATTTGTTTAGAACCTGTGTTCTGGATGGTGAGGAGCTCCTCTAGGAACTCATCCACAGAAGCGACATTAGTAAAGGAGCGGGTCAAGGTTGCTTTCCTTTAGACTTAACGCAAGACAGTAAGATAGTCCCATTAGTCTATCAGGACGTGTTCAGACAATCGTTAATAAAAACTATAGGAATTCCTAGAATTAGGGGAGTTTACGTACCTGGACAAAACCTACCAGTTCTAACTTTCCAGGCTGAATCGATAGGCGGAGTACGCGGGCCGTGATGTTTTGCTGCTCTAGCTGATTGAGGTCTACCAATTGATTGACTCCCCCTAAAAATAGCTTAGTCAGTTCGGTAGGAACAGGAGTGCCGTCCAGGGCAAAGACCGGATTGACAAAGCGGACTCTGGTTCCGCGGTCTACTTGAATCTTGGTGCGAAAGCGGACTTCCACTGTTTGATTGCTCTGCTCAGGAGTCCCGAGTTTGGCCAGAACCTCTACGATGCCATCTTGCAAGAGAATCCGCGGCTCAGAAAAAGTGATGCGCTGTACTTGTCCAGAGCCCCCTATGAAACCAGGAATTTCCGCGCGGACATTCTGGAATTCTTTAATCACTTCAGGACTATTTAAAGTTTTATTCAAGTCTTCTTCGGTCACTTCTAAGCGAACGGCGGCTTGGAGGGGATTCTTCAAGCCGATGCGCATACCAGAAAAGTTGATGCTGACGGGGTCTGCTTCCAGCTCTGCCACAGCGACCCGGAATGGCTGACGGACCACTCCCCGTGCCGCTAACTGGACCCGCTCGATTTCTCCATTGACCAATTGATAATTGGGCCGACTGAGGATCCGTACTTCTAATCGGTCAGCATGGTCTACTTGCTTGAGGAGTGTGTCTTTGGCAATCTGTTCGAGACTATAGCCACCCAAATTGCCAAGGGTAGCCAAGAGAGTTATTAAGGAAGCGAGCCAAGGCATTCCCGGACCTAACGAGGGTACTTAACTTTCACAAAACCAACTTCATAGAGCTGCTGATAGGCTTGTTTGGCGATCGGGCGGTCGGGTTGTTGGGATTGAACGATACGGACGAGGAGGGGAACGGCTAGCTCTGGTTTGTTTTCTGCCCGATGAATGAGCGCTAACTGGTAGCTGGCTTCATCCCGAAGAATGGCGGCGGTCAAGGCCAGTTGCTTTTCTTCTTCAGAAATGCGGTTATCAATGCCAACAAAAGCTTTGTTGAGGGCTTGGTGGAAGATGGTGATTTGGTTGAGGGTAGTGACCGCTTCTTTCGCTTTGCTCACCGCTAGAGGAAATTGTTGGGCCTGCGCTAGCTTCTCTGATTCTTTAAGGAGTGCTTGCGCAGACTCAATCGTCAGAAAGCTGCCTGCATTTTCTATCTGTTTTACCTGGGCATCAGCAGGATAGACACTTTTGACAAAACCGAGGGCATAGAGCTTTTGGTACGCGGCTTTACCCAAGTCCCGGTCAGGTTGTTCCGACTGAACGACTCGGGTCAAAAGGGGGATAGCGAGTTGGGGCTTTCCTTCACCAATATGAGCATCGGCCAATTGAAGGAGCGCCTCATCTCGTCGGACAGCAGCCTGGACCGCCAATTCTCGCTCATTAGCTGTGACTTTAGCGTCAATACCGCTGAAGGCTGCCGATAAAGATTTGTGAAAGTCTGAAAGCTGGTTGAGCATCGTGGATGCTTCTTGAGTCTTCTGTACGGCTTCAGAAAAGCGCTTGGCATCGATCGCATCTTTACCTTGCTTGATTAATTGTTCTGCCGCAGCAGGACTCAAAATGCTACTTTCAGTTTCTAATTGGCGAAATTGCTGAGGGTCAGGGATGGAGGCGGAGTCGTTTTCCTTCGGCAGGGAAAAGGAAGCTGCATCCAAAGACGGTCCCTTTGTTTGGGCCATTACGGCAGGAGCTAGCATCACCAGGGAAAGGGAAAGTAAAATGTGCCGCATGAGGATACCCAGTAAAATAAATGAACGTATGCGTCCAGCTTCAACCTCGCGATTCTATCACGGGGTAGCCTGTTGATAGGGCTGTCCTAGCCATGCTGACGAGGTCTACCAAGACGCGATCCATTCCCTTACTCCCTCCTTTCAATGAACCCTTTCCTGCCTCGTATGCCCCGTGGCAAGCCGTTACCCATCCCCCCCTCCTTAGTTAAGCAAGTCAAGGTAAATAAGCTTTCATTTCAAAAAGCACTGTTCACCGCAGGGGCGGTTCTGCTTCTGAGCTTAACCTTGGGGGTCCGCTTCTATAACGAACCGCAAGTGACGGTAGGTTCTAAAGCCACAGAGACCATGCTGGCACCTCGGGATGCCACGGTCACAGACCGGGAAGCAACAGAGTTTGCCAAAGAGAATGCCCGTCGTCAGATGATCCAGGTCTATCAACCTCTGGACGAAGTCGATACGCAGGTTAAGGGCCGTCTAGCCTCACTGCTTGAAGAAGTGGGGCGTCTGCGTCAGGTTTTAGGGCCTTTTCCCTTCGCGGATACAGCTTTGCTCACAACAGCAAGTCAACGGCAACTCTTACTCCTCAAGGATCAGGAGTGGCAGTTGTTGCGTGCACAATGGCTTGCTGCGGACCGTAATCCTAAGACTTCTCCACTAGCCAGACCCTTACCTCCTGGCATCGCTCGGGCTACTCTCCAGGTTCGTCAAGCGCTAGTCACCCGCGTTGAGGCAGCGCGCCAAAAATATAAACAGGTGCAGGAATTGCTTCCCACCGTCAATCCTTTCTTGAAAACTGGAGGTATAGTCTCCTTCAACGGGATCAATGCCGCTCCCCTACTGGACCTGTCTGATGCTCAATGGCAAAGCGTACGGGTACAAGCAAAATTGATTACCGAGCGAATTCTAGCGATGGGCGTACTGCCTGGCGTGCCAGAGGAGATGAGACTGCGAGGGATTAGAGTCCAAATGCCGACCAACTGGGGTCAAGCCGAACGCAGGGTAGTCCTTGAACTGGTAAGTACGGTCCTTGAGCCCAACTTGAAGGTTGACCAATTGGCCACCGTCAGAAAGGTTGAACGAGAAGTGCTCGAAGTGGAAAACGTTGTCCTACCGATTAAGAAAGGTCAGGTCTTGGTCCAGGCAGGAGAGACCGTTACGCCTCGTTTGTTTAGCATCCTAGACCAACTCGGTCTTACCCAACGGGGGGTCAATTGGCTTGGCTTAGGAGTGCTGACAGGCATTTTGATTTTCTGTGTCGGTATTTTTGAGCTGTTCGTGCCTAGAGCCTTGCAGGGGTCTTCCTCTGGAGAAAAGGGCTCGCGCACCCGAGATTTACGCAGTGAAGACCAAATTTTAATCTTGTTGCTAGCGATGGCAGTGGGGCTGCTCGGAGCTGTTTTTTCTCTAGACTGGACGCTTTATTTGCCTTTGTCCGCCTTCGGACTGCTGGTAGGCAGTTTTTATGGGAATAAGCTGGGTTTTTTGGCGGTGTCTTGCTTTCTGCCTGCCTTGGTTCAGGGGTGGAATTGGCAACATCCCCTATATCTATTGATCCCTCCGATCGGCGGTGCCTTCGTGGCTGCTTGGGTTGGGGGGCGCGTACGTTCGCGGGATGAGATGGCTTTGGGTGGGGTCGCTGTCTCCCTTGTCCAAGGAGGGTTATACCTGCTTATTGCCCTACTGTTGTTAGGACGGCCTCTGGATTGGCAACTTCTACTGGAAGCAACCCAGTGTGCGGCGAGTGGACTGCTATGGTGTATTGTCGCTCTGGGCATAAGTCCTTTTCTGGAGAGCCTATTTGATTTGGTGACGCCTGTGCGTCTCGTAGAGCTGGCAAACCCAAATCGCCCTCTCCTGAAGCGTCTAGCCACCGAAGCCCCAGGTACTTATCAGCACACCCTCTTTGTGGCGAATTTGGCTACGGCGGCGGCGCAGGCGGTGGGAGCGAATGTGGAACTGGTGCGAGCAGGAACCTTGTATCACGATATTGGAAAAATGGTGCGCCCCCTGTATTTCATCGAAAACCAAATGGGGCTGCCTAACCCCCACGATGAACTATCTGACCCCGAACGCTCTGCCCAGATGATCAAAGCACATGTGGCGGATGGGCTGAAACTCGCCAAAAAGTACAATCTCCCTCAGGCGATTCGGGATTTTATCCCCGAGCATCAGGGCACGATCCAGATTGCCTATTTCTATCACCAGGCCCAACAACAAAATCCTGAGACTGAAATTTCGAAAGAGGCCTTTACCTACGATGGCCCGACTCCCCAGAGCCGCGAGACAGGACTCTTGATGCTGGCAGATGCCTGCGAAGCAGCCCTACGCTCCTTAGCAGATACAGGAGAGGAAGAAGCCTTTGGGATGGTCCGACGCATCCTCCTAAGCCGCTGGAATGATGGACAGTTGGTTGATTCAGGTATTGAAGAGCAAGAATTAGCCCTGATTGCTCGGGTTTTCGTCAAGGTTTGGAAGGAACAAAACCATACCCGCATCCGTTATCCGGCCTTAGCCAATGGTGCAGGCATGGCCAAGCGCAGACCACGAGCTTCTGTTTCCTAGCGCTGCAGCCCCTAGCTTCCCCGAGAGGTTACGCCCAAGCTGCGAAACAAAATCGCGGGCAGTCGGGCGGAACCAAAGACCCAGGTGCTTTCTTGGGAGAGCTCTTCCAGGTTGC
>CASBPW010000049.1 GCA_949127685.1 Candidatus Sivonenia alaskensis PMM_0068
AAGAGGAACTCTACATCGGTTCTGCGGATTGGATGACTCGCAATATGGACCGTCGGGTAGAAGTCGTCACTCCGATCCAGTCTGACATCGTCAAACAAAAGCTCTTAGCCAGCCTCCAGATCTACTTAGAAGATAATTACCAAAGCTGGGAACTCCATGACAGTACCTATACACGGCGCTATCCCGAGCCCGGAGAAGAACCTAGACCTTCCCAAGCAAGGCTGATCCGTGTGGCTGAGGAAGGTTAGGAGAACAAGCAAGAAACGATAACAGACTGTTAAAATAGAAAAACACTTCTGACATCTGACGTGTTTAAGATCCTCCGCAACCTGAGCAGCGTCGTTCGAGCAGATATCCAGGCAGCCCTCGATAAAGATCCTGCAGCCCATAGCATGCTGGAGATTTTGCTTTATCCGGGTTTTCAAGCATTAACGATTCATCGGATTGCTCATAGTTTATTTCAAGTTGGTGTTCCCTTTTTCCCTCGATTCATCTCTTATCTCACCAGATTTTTGACGGGCATTGAGATTCATCCAGGAGCCCGTTTAGGCAGGGGGATTTTCATTGACCACGGCATGGGAGTGGTGATTGGAGAAACGGCCATCGTTGGCGATGATGCCTTGATTTATCAGGGGGTTACCTTGGGAGGGACAGGAAAAGAACTGGGTAAGCGCCACCCAACGCTGGGAAAAGGCGTGGTGGTTGGTGCTGGCGCTAAAGTATTAGGCAATATTGAGATTGGGGATAATGTGCGTATTGGCGCAGGTTCTGTAGTGCTGCGCTCCGTTCCCAGCGATTGCACCGTAGTTGGTGTGCCTGGGCGTGTCGTTTATCAAGGAGGGAAACGCATCGATCCCCTCAACCACGCTGAAAGTCCCGACCCGCTCGCTGATGTGATCCGCAGCTTAGTGGAACGGTTAGATCAAGTAGAAACCGAATTAGAAACTTTGCGCTCCGGAAAGGAGCCTTCGGCACTGCCTCCTGTCCGTCCTGTTCTTCTGAAATCTGACAAGCGGACGGTAGCTAGCTTTCTAGACGACTTTTCCCATGGTTCAGGAATTTAGACCCTGTGGCCGATGTCTCCCTCTTACAATATGCAATCCCACCCATAGCCGGTGCGATTATTGGCTATTTCACCAATGACATTGCGATTCGGATGTTATTCCGGCCGTATCAGCCTGTCTATGTAGGCAAGTTCCGTCTCCCGTTTACGCCGGGATTGATCCCGCTGAATCAATCTCGCTTGGCCCTCAAGGTCTCTACGATTGTTATGGAGCGACTGTTGACTCCGGATGCCTTGCAGGACTTAGCTCATCGTTTGCTTAAGCGGGAACGCCTTGAGGCAGCAATCCAATGGCTTTTAGCTTCTGCGCTGGAGCGTTTGGAAAGCCCCGAAGCTCAAGGCCGGACGACCCAACTATTGGCTAATTTACTCAAAGAACTCTTTGGTGAATCACTCCCTAGAATCATAAAAGTGCTCTCTCGTCGCGAAGATTTCCTGGAAGAACAACTGGATGCTGTCTTTAATCGGGTAGTCATGCGGTTAGAAATCAATCCAACCCAAGCCGATAGACTCTCAGAATTTTTACTTTCCAATACCTTGCCACCTGATGCCTTACGTAAAGGGCTCATCACTTTTCTGACCGATAGTAGTATCCAGGCCTTAGACCAAGGACTAAGAGAAAAAACAACCGGAGCCTACTGGCTCGTTGCTAACTTGGTCGGGGCAAAAACTCCCCTCGTTCGCCTGCGATCATTTCTCGTCGATAGTCCAGAAAATGCGAATGCGCTCTTAGCGGAGTTACTCAGTTCTGTAGGCATTAAAAAGCGCCTGAGTGAATTGCTGCAAAGCCTCACCGCCAAGACGTTACCTGCCCAAACGGTCACTCAGCTTCGTGAGAATTTGAACATGAGTATCCGGGACTATGTGCGGACGGAAGGTCCTGACTTAGTGCATGGTTTGGGAGCATCGATTGATTGGGAAGGGGTATCAACGCTCGTCCTCAAACGCTTAGCAAATTCTGATGCACTCTCAGATTCTATGGGGCAAATGAGTACAGAACTGGCCCAAATTGTGGAGCGCTATCTTGAAAAAGATATGGAACAGTTGGTGATGCGGGTGATTCCGATTTTGAATCTAGACCAAATGATTATTGAACGCGTGCAGTCTACTTCCCCTCAGGAATTGGAGAGTGCTATCCAGACGATTGTGCGTAAAGAACTGCAAGCTATTGTCTATCTTGGTGGAGTTTTAGGTTTTTTGGTAGGTTTAATTCAGTTATTCTTCATCGGACGATAGTGTCAAAAATTACCATCGGTTTGACGGGGGGAATTGCCACAGGGAAAAGTACGCTGGAACGTCTTCTGCGCGCACGCGGAATTCCCGTCTTAGATGCTGATTGGGTGAGTCGAGAGGTGGTAGTTCCAGGGACTCAAGCGTTGGCGGCTCTCATCCAACGCTATGGCATTGATATTCTCGATTCCCATGGTGCCCTTAACCGTAAAAAGCTGGGGCGAATCGTGTTTCAAGATGCGGAAGAACGCCGCTGGCTAGAACAGTTGATCCATCCTCTGGTCCGCACACGCATGAGCGAGTGGCGGGATGCGGATGAGCAGGTGAAGGTACTGTCGATCCCCCTCCTTTTTGAAAGTGAAATGACGGATCTGGTTGATCTCGTTTGGGTAGTATCCTGTGCTCCCGTTATTCAACAATTACGATTACAAAGAAGGGATCAACTGACCGCCGAAGAAGCCCAAGCCCGCATTCAGGCCCAAATGCCCCTTGACCAAAAAATCGCTTGGGCGGACTGGGTTTTTGAGAATGAGCATTCCCCAGAGCAGTTGGCCTACCAGTTAGACCAAGCTTTGGCAAGTCTTCCCTTAGAACCCCGTTAGAACAAGGTGGCTAGTGGGATAAGATATAGTTAGCGCTCCTAAATAAGCGCATATGAAGGGCGTATCTACTGCGTCTCTAAAGGGAGGACAGAATGCTGCATCGTAAGATCGACCAACTCTCCCGAGAAGGTACCGAGGTTTGGATTTATCTTCGTGACCAGGGAGTCTGGTTGGAGCGAGCGAGAATTCTAGACTTGCAAGGGGACCTCGTCACTGTCCGCTACGAACTTGAAGATGAAGATGAAATCTGTTCCTGGGAAGAGATGATTCGCCTAGAAAGTATCGGGACTATCAAGCGCCGTCTATCTTCTGTCCCTACGGGAGCGATGAGCTTGGCTGACTTAAATGTGTCTGAAGATTGCCCCGAAGCCGAACGAATAGACTGGAAAAAGACAGAGTAATTAATTAGAAAAGCCCCTCAATGAGGGGCTTTTCTGTAAATCGGACTGGTTCTCAGTCTTTCTTCTTCATCTGCTCAGCAACTTCTGCGGCAAAGTCTACCTCTTTCTTCTCTAAGCCTTCGCCTAGGACAAAACGGGCAAAGCGACGGACTTTGATATTCTCTCCGATGGTGAGCATCTTTTGTTTGATCAGCTCATCTACGGTGATGTTGGGGTCTTTGATAAACGGCTGATCCAGCAAAGCTCGCTCTTTCAGGAGTTTATCAATCCGTCCGAGAACAATCTTTTCCCGAATCGCTTCTGGCTTGCTCGCCAAGTCTTCACGACCCATTTCAATCGACTTTTCCCGCTCCTTGATTTCAGCAGGCACTTCGTCCACCGAAACATATTCTACGGTAGGAGAAGCGGCGATTTGCATGGCGATGTCACGAGAGAGCTGACGAAATTCATCCCCACGGGCGACAAAATCGGTTTGGCAGTTGACTTCGACCAAAACGCCAATCCGGTCCCCGGTGTGGATGTAGGAGGCAACTAAGCCTTCTGTTGCCACTCTGCTCGCCAGTTTTTCGCCTTTGGAAAGTCCCTTTTTGCGCAGGACTTCCTCTGCTTTATCCAAATTGCCGTCTGCTTCAACCAGGGCTTTTTTGCATTCCATCATTCCGACTCCGGTTTTTTCCCGGAGTTCTTTTACCAATGCAGGCGAAATTGCAGCCATGATTATGCTTCCTCTGAGGGTTCACTTTCAGGGACTTCCGATTCCTCTTCGTCCTCTGCTTCTACTTCATCGTCACCGACGGCAAAAGCCATTTCATTCTCGTCTTCAGTCGCTTGGGCACTGCCGCCACGACCTTCGATGATGGCATCGGTCAGCCGTCCGACGATCAAACGAATAGACCGAATCGCATCATCATTGGCAGGGATCCCGACATCTACCATGTCAGGATCACAGTTCGTATCCAATAAGGCAATCACTTCGATGCCTAGACGACGAGCCTCTAGGACCGCATTGTTTTCCCGGCGCTGGTCTACGACAAAGAGAATATCCGGTAAGCGGCGCATTCTCTTAATCCCGCCCAAATATTTCTGAAGACGCTCCATCTCCCGGCGTAAAGAAGAGGCTTCTTTCTTGGGGAGGCGGTCCAACATACCATTCTCAGACATGCCTTCCAAATCTTTAAGGCGGTCAACCCGAGTTTTGATCGTGGTCCAATTGGTCAACATGCCCCCCAACCAGCGTTGGTTGACCCAGTACATGCCACAACGGGCTGCCTCTTGGGAAATAACCGAGGCTGCTTGGCGCTTGGTGCCTACGAAAAGAACTTTTTTGCCCTTGCTGGAAGCTTGCTGCAAGTAACCATAGGCTTGTTCTAGATATTGGGCGGTCAGGGTTAAGTCGATGACATGAATCCCATTGCGCTCGGTGAAGATATAGGGCCGCATTTTAGGATTCCAGCGGCGGGTCTGGTGTCCAAAGTGAACCCCAGCCTCTAGCATTTGCGAGAGGGTTAAAACACTCATTTGTTCTCCTTCGGGTTAAACGTCCCTCCAGAAACCCAAAAGCACCCGAATGCTCTGGAGGTGTGAAATATCAGCTTTCCTAACTTAACACGAGCGGAGGACTGTATTGACCACCCCGAGGCCTACGAACAGACTTCTTTTTCGCAAGGTTTCATACTGTAACCAATGAAAACCAGGCGGGGAAATCACTTTTTAAGTGGCTCATTATTCAGGGGCAGGTCAGAATATCCCCAGCTGTAGCTAGCGGAGAACGAGGACGGGGAATCTATATGATGAGAGAGGGCAAACCAATAGGCTCAGACCGCTATGCGTAAACGAGTCATTTTGACTTTCTCTCCTCAGAACGTGCACATGCCCGTCACCTATCGACTGGCTAAAGACTTCAATATCGCCTGTAATATTCTCCGGGCTCAGGTAGCTCCTGACGAAGTAGGGAAATTAGTGGTGGAGCTTTCTGGGGATATTGACCAGATGGAAGCCTCTCTGAACTGGATGCGGGAGCAAAGTATTCAGGTATCTCAATTAGGGCAGGAGATTTCCATTGATGAACAGTCCTGTGTCCACTGTGGTCTTTGTACGGCCGTATGTCCAACAGGAGCGCTGTCTCTCCACAAACAAACTTTCCAGCTTCAGTTCACCCGTAGCCGTTGCGTCGTCTGTGAACAATGTATTCCGGTCTGTCCCGTAGACGCTATTTCCCTAGAGCTATGAGGGACTGCATCGTTCTTTCCCTGAGCACCGTTCCCTACACTACGGCGTGGCTGTGGCAAAAAATGCTCTTAGACTGGAAAAGGCAAGACCGTAGCCGCCCTGATATTTTGATGCTCCTGGAACATCTTCCCGTCTATACCTTGGGCCAGGGAGCAGACCCTCGCCACGTCCTATTTGCCCCCGGTGAAGCGGAACTCCATCGCATCGAACGCGGAGGAGAAGTCACCTATCATGCTCCCGGACAACTGGTAGGCTACCCGATCTTAGATCTCACCCGTCATGGCAAGGACCTCCATCACTATCTCCGTCAGCTTGAAGAAGTGCAGATTAGAGTTTTGGCACACTTGGGACTACCAGGAGAGCGCATCGCTGGATTAACCGGAGTGTGGTGTGAAGGTCGTAAAGTTTGCGCTCTAGGGATTAAGGTTTCTCGCTGGATCAGCATGCACGGATTTGCCTTGAATGTTTGCCTAGACCTCAAGGGATTTGAACGGATTGTACCCTGTGGAATCACCGGTCGGCCTGTAGGGTCCTTGCAGCAATGGTTCCCCGATATGACGGTAGAACAAATCCAGCCTGTAGTCGCTCAGAACTTCGCCCATGTTTTCAACATCAAGCTCAGGGATGCCCTACCTAGCGACCATATACCGCTCTTACCGAAGACCTAAGGGACTAGCAAATAAATTAAGATACCGGAGGCGTAGGGGCTTAGTATTGCTATGCCCTCATCCAGGCGTCTAGGTCGGTACTTTATTTTCACGCACGTCCCTAAGCTTCTTTAGTAGCTCTTTGGAGCGCCGCAGCCAAACGCGCTTTTTTACGGCTCGCAGTATTTTTGTGGAGGACCCCATGACCTGCAGCCTTATCAATTTTGGAATAGGCTTCTGCAATGGTCGCATTAACTTGGGCTAGGCTCTCCGGTGTGTTATTTTGTCCGTAAGCTTCCACGGCCGTTAGGGATTTCTTAACCAAGGTCTTGATCGTAGACTTGTATTGAACATTACGCTGGCGGTTACGTTCCGCCACTTCCACGCGTTTGATAGCCGACTTAATATTGGGCACTGATCCGCTCCGTTCTCTGACAATCTCTAACTATAAAACATATGATGCCTTGCGTAACTAGCTAATGAGGAATACCTCTCCTGAAAGGCACTACTTCCAACAAATCTTTAAAGGTTGAGCCATGATCGTACGCTATGAACCCAACCGCACGCCATCTGCCCTGGATTGGCTGTACAGTTGCCTGCTCGTTCTCTGGACTTTGCCAACTTTGCTGGTGAACTCAGGACAACAGAGCATGGCAGGGTCGGACGAAGGCTACTACGCACAGATGGCTCGTGAGATGTACCTCAGTGGCAACTGGCTCGCTCCTACCTTCTTGGGCAATCCTTATTTCGAAAAACCCCCTCTCAATCAATGGCTGATCGCCACCAGCTATACCCTATTCGGAGTCAGTGAGTGGAGTGCACGTTTTCCAAGCACCTTAGCCGCCCTCCTGGGCGTACTGATGACCTACTTTATCGGGCGAGAATTTTTTGAAGCCCGCCGTGCTTTCTTGGGAGCCCTAATCTTGCCCACCATCTACCTATGGATGAGTAATGGGCGTTTAGCCGGGCAGGATGTCTTGCTAACCTTCCTGGAATTGATCGGCATTTGGTGCCTCCTCCAAGCTCCTAAATATGGGCGCCGTTTTGTAGCGATAGGCTGGGGCGTCATGCTGGGCCTCAGTATCCTACTCAAGAGTTCTATGGCTCTAGTTTCTGTTCTTGCCCTCCTGCCCTATTTTCTCGTGCAAAACAAACAACATAAACTAATCCAAAATTCCTATCTCTACCTTGGGGCAGGCATTGGTTTAGCCCTCTTTGGCCTATGGTACTGGCTGGCCAGTCAGGCTTACGGAAATGCTGTCTATGATGGGCTGTTTGGCATCCTCTTTTCTCTGAGCCAACGTGATTTTCACCATGTGGGGCCTTTCTACTATTTCTGGAACCTCCCGGCCAACACCTTCCCTTGGACTTTTTTTGCGTTGGCAGGAGCTTGGATTCTTTGGCAAGAGCAGAAACAATCCGATTTTTTACTCCTGACCTACCCCTTTACCTTCCTTTTAGTTCTACAGATTTTTCCTACAAAAACGCCCTATTACTTAGTGCAGATTTGCCCTTTTTTGGCGCTTCTGGCTGGAGTTGCTTTAGACCGACTCTGGCAACAGGCAAACAGGGAACTAGGTAGACGCGCTCCCAGCTACGCAGGGGCTTATACTTTGCGCTCTTCTCAAGGAATCGCCTGGTTGAGCTCCTGGATAGCGGCCTTTGCCCTGCTGTTGCTCGTTCTGGTAGTAGTGCTCCATCTCTCCCCAAATCTAGTTCCCGGCGCATCTTTATATTTGCCTTTGGCCACAGCCCTAGGAGTAGTTTGGCTTTTACCTTGGGCCTGCTATATGAATCGGGACTGGTTGGGACAGTGGCTTCCCCTCTGGACAGGAAGTGTGCTTGGGGCCCCCTGGCTAGCCTTGATTGTCGCAGGATGGACTACTTCCTTAGGGAACTACAGCCCTGCCTTTAAAGACTTTAGTCAGCAAAAATTGTCCACCTTAGTGAATCCCCAAGAACCGATTCATCTGGTTTACGAAGGGAATGGTGACCGTTTTGCGGAATTCGCCGCCCTCGCCTTCTACACACCCAATCCGGGCAATGAAATGACTGCCACCAAGGTTATTAACAATCCAGAGCAAAAAGTCTGGTGGCTCTCACCAGAATCAAGCCAAGCTTTAGACAAGGTTGGTTTTATTTATCAACCTTTGGCGCAGGTACAAGGCTGGACCTTAGCCCGCTCAGCACGCTAATTTTTCATGCTCGCATATAGGGGCTCTAGAAAATTCTGGCTTTTCAGAATTTGGCGCAAATTAACGCTCTCTTCTAACAGACATGCATGGCCGCTATGAGGCAAAATCAAGAGCCTTGCGTCAGGCAGCAGGTTAACCAACTGCTGAGCGTCTGAAATCGAAGGCAAAAGGCGATCGCTGCCGCTGGCCATGACAAGAACGGGCTGAGTAAGGCGGTACAGCGGCAGTTTGTCTATATGAAACGATTTCAGTAAAGATAGCCGCCAGGCTGACGTTGTTTTGTTTACCATTCCCATGGCTTGCAGCAGGGCTATTCGATCCTCTGGTAGGATTCGTTCCAGCGCAGCTATATAGGGCAATAATCCGACTGCCGAAAGTTGATATAGAAAATCTGGAAACCACTGAATGATCTCCCCACCCCACAGCATCCAAGGCTGACGGTGAAAAGAAGAGGCTGAATTTATCACCACAATGCGGCTAAACAAATGGGGAGCCTGAAGGGCAACCTTGATCGCTAAACAACCCCCAAAAGATTCTCCACACAGATAAATAGGTTGTCCAGCCGGACGATTAATCTGTTCAGCTTCCACCAGCCGTACTACTTTTTCTGTTAATTCATCCCAAGGGGTGAGGTCGTTGGGCGGAATGGCAAGGCAGCGGATGTCAAAGATGGTCTCTAACCTTGGCGTCTGCGTATATAAAAGCTGCCCCGTTCCATCCATACCGGGTAGAAAAATGAACAGCGGTTTTTGTGGAGAAAGCCCGCTGGGTGCTAAAAAACAGATATGGCTGCTAACTTTTTGCATTTTGGCCCCCCTCTTTGTGCAGTAGATGAGCGATTTCGGCTTGGCAGTAGTGGGTTAGCTCATTAACTACTTCTTTGCTGCGTTTCCCTCGGTATTCTTTCCGTTCATCTATCGTAATCCAGCGAGGGCGACCTACTAAAATCTGAACTTGATGATACAAAATAAGCGGGTGCCAGCCGGGCTGGTCAAACAGAGGCTCCGAGGGATCGAAAAAACGCAGCAGGGGTAAAGGGACACCGGGAAAAATGCTCTCTTCTAGGGATGCGATCGCTATTGGCAAAACAGCTAGTTTGGGTATCGGCGACCGCATTGCCAGGTGGGCGAAGCCACGCTGGAATATGCCCACTTTGTCTGGCGTAGTCGGTTGAACCATCGGCTGACCGCCCTCAGGAAAGATACCAACGATCTGACGAGTCTGGAGAAAGCGGTTAGCCTGTTGGAAAAAGCCCTGTTGTCTTTTGTTAGCAGCCTCCAAAGGGAAACATCCCAAAGCCTCGACGACTTCTCGCAAAACTGGAACTTGACTCATGTAGTGATGGCAAGCAAATCGAATAGGTCGGTTTAAGGCCGCCATCAGTAAGGGAGAATCCATGAAGCTACGGTGGTTACTAACGACTAGAATTGCCTCACCGTGAGGAATCCGGTCTGGGTAGATTAAATCGATTTGTGTGCCGATACTATTCAAAATTATACGAGAGAGCCCTAGAGGGTTTTGCCACAGCATAGTTTGACTAGATTAGAGGGCCATCTAGGGGATATAACAGTCTTTCTTTATCAAGTCTAGATGACTGAATTCAATTAAGCACAAAGTTCATTTCTTCAACTCCCCTTCCAACAGACCTTGAAGCAGCTGCAAAGGTTGCTCTAAATTGCCATTCAGACTCTCTTGAAAAGTCATTAAAGCATTCCGTTGATCAAGCAAAACATCTTGAGTTTGCTGGATAACCAGGATCTTTTCTTGGATCTGTTGTTGCTGGTCTTGATAAGCACGCCATTGGTCCTGATAAGATACCTCCTGGGCTGCGAGTTGGTCCGTCAGTTCTTGCCATAGACTCTTTTGCTCCTGATGTTGATATTGCTGTTGCTGTACCTCTTGCCACCAAGAAGATAGGTCTTCTTCTTGAGTTTTAAGATACTGGGCAAGCTGGTGGACACGCTCCGCCATCTGATGCACAAGCGGCTCTAAAACATCAGCAGAAGGAGAAGGCTGAGGAGCCATTCCAGAGTTCTTCCTGAAAAGATCGATGTGCTTCTGCAAATCGTCTTCTGATTGTCTCAAGCGTTGTTGCTGCGGAAAGAGGCCTTCAATTAAAATCTGACAGCGCTGCCGCTGGAAATCCAGATCATCACTGACTTCCTCGACATCATCGGCTGAGGCCCCTTCATCCTGCATGAGCTGTAAACGGTCTTGCAGGCTCTGTACCTGGTGCTCTATTTCCAACAGTTCATGTGCTTGATCTTCAACCTGCTGGGCATAGCGACAAAGCTCTTGTCGCTTATTCTCAAATTCTGGAGGGAGCACTTCGCTAGGGGCAGTCGAACCAGCCGGCCCTACTTGCTCTTCTAAAAGCGCAGAAGCCTGACGCTGCTGGGTGTAGAGTTCGCCAAGGCTCTTGAGGAACTGCTGATACTTCTCGTAGTGCTGGCCATAAGCTTGAAATACACCCTCTGTTTGCTCCCATTGCAAACTTTGCGTAAGAGTTCCCTGGTTCTGGGACTGAAGCTTCTGATATAACCCCGCTAAGTTGAGCGTTTCAGCCTGATGGGCTTGTTGGACCTCAGCCACCTGCTGCGCTTGGGCTTGGAGGTCAGCCAGCGTTTTATCCAAGTCTTCCAGCAGCGTATAGAAACTCTGCTGCTTGTCCTGCTGGTGGAGCTGTTGGGCTTGCAATATTTCCTGAAGAGATACTAATTTACTGTCTGCGGAGGCAAGTGCGCCTTCAGAGCGTTGACCGTTCGGCTGATTTTGTTGGGCCCAGGTCAATTGCTCAAAGCGTCCATGGGCCTGCTCCAGCTCTACCT
>CASBPW010000050.1 GCA_949127685.1 Candidatus Sivonenia alaskensis PMM_0068
AACCCAGGTTATTCCTACCGTGCCTGTAGTCCAGGCCGCTTCGATAGCGCATGAAGCCAAGCCTGATGAGCAAATTGAACGAGTCGCTGTTGTGGTGCCCAGGGTAGCTCCTACGGATGAAGCAGCCACCTTACTCAACTGGGTGGTCGCCCTAGGCGAAAGAGTGGAAGAGGGGCAGCATATCGCGGATCTCCAAGGCGACAAGGCCCTTTTCGAGTTGGAAGCCACTTGTGATGGTTATATAGCAGAACTATTGGTGGTACCGGGTCAAGATATTTATGTCGGAGATACCGTTGCTTACTTGACGACCTATGCGCCACAGGCCCTAATCACTGCTGCTAAGGCTGTCCCTCTTCAGCCTATAGCCCATGAATCAGTAGCCCCTTCTACGGATCCAAAGGCTCTAAATCAGGCCCTTGTTCCCTCCATTGTCTCGATTGCCGCCTACCTTCCAGAAGGGGTTGTGAACAACCGGGAATTGGCAGAACGTTTGGGTGGGGTGATCACGGAAGAATGGATTGAACAGCGCACCGGTATCTTTGAACGTCGTCTAGCTCCTCCTGAGGTCGATACCTCTGATATGGGCTTGTGGGCAGCCGAGCGCGCGCTTGAGCAAATAGGCATGAACGCTCAAGACCTAGACTTGATTCTCGTCTCCACCACTTCTGCGGACGGAGTCATTCCTTCGGTAGCCTGTCGTCTGAAACAGGGACTCGATAGTGGCGCCTGTCCCGCTTTTGATCTAAGTGCCGCTTGTTCTGGCTTTATCTATGGCCTATCCGTGGCCCAGCAATACCTGAAAGTAAATCCCGATCAGCGAATTCTGCTAGTGACGGCAGAGAAGATGAGCAAAGTGGTCAATCCGATGGACCTCGATACCGCCATTATCTTCGGAGATGGGGCCGTAGCCTGTGTCCTCACTGGGCAAGGACCTGGCAAAGAAGATTATCCCAGACGACTGGAATTAGAAGATGTGATGATGCGCGCTCGTCCGGACAACGACAGAACCATGGTTCTGGAATCAGATTTCATCCACATGCAAGGGGCACGCACCTTCCGCACAGCCGTCACCTTGATGGGAGAAATTTGTGAGGCGCTCAGCCAGAAGCTCAACTACACCTGGGACGAAGTGGATTGGCTAGTCCCCCACCAAGCCAATGGCCGGATTGTCCAGGCCGTAGCCCGCCGACTCGCCATTAACGAACAGAAAGTGTTCTCTAATATTGCTTATCGAGGCAATACGTCTTCGGCCAGCATTCCACTGGCGCTGTCAGAACTTCTGGCAAGTGACAAACTTAAGTCAGGACAAAGGATTCTACTGTGTGCCTTGGGAGGCGGAATTACCTATGGGGCGGCCTCCGTGCGCGTGCGCGAACGTTAGGTCAAGAGGCCAAGACTCATCAAGAGCCCGTCACTTTCTTGAACCAGGATTTAACCCGACTGAGCAGGGCCGGAGTATCGTGATGTTCTTTCAGCGCTTCTTTGAATTCAGCTAACAACTTAGATTCTTGTTCCGTCACTCGACCATCCGCCGCCATCAACAATTTCAGGGCGTTCATCAGTTCCTTGCGTTCGGGGTCTGAGGCATGGCTAGCCTTAAATTGCTCTATCCAGAGATGGCTGGTATCCGTAGCGGGCTGTAAGGTCAAATAGTCGATGAGCTTACGCTTCTCCAGATCATCCACCGGGAGGCGCTGGAGATAGCGGGCCAGAACCAATTCTTCCGCTGGATGGAGCTGTCCATCCGACCAGGCAGCAGCCACCAAAAGGCGGAAGGCAATGAGGGGAGTTTCCATGTCCTCAAGGTAACAGAAACAATTCAGCATCAGATAGTATCTGGTAGACCTGTCCAAAAAAATCTTTAATGGAGATAGTGGAGTAAGAATAGATCACTTCCAGGGGTTTTCATGAGTGATGTGCGCGAGCGACTGATGAATGTAGCGGCCCAACGCAACTATCGGGTGACAATTGGGGAAGTAGCGGCAGAGTCGGGGGTACCCTTGGCAGAGGCTCGTCGTGAATTAACCCTTTTGGCGCGGGACACCCAGGGTCACCTCCAGGTCAGTGAGCAGGGAGAAGTGATATACGAGTTTTCTCCTCAGTGGAAACAGATCCTTGAGCAAAAGCAATTTAAAGAACAATTACTCAGTTTTTGGAACAGCATTAAAGGCGCACTCTTTTATGGTGTTCGGATTAGTTTTGGCATCGTTTTAGTTCTTTCTATTCTGATCATTGTTCTGGCCCTGATTGCCCTGTACATAGCAGCTAACAGCAACCGTAATAGTGATGACCGCAGGGATGATGATGGATTTTCCTTTGGGGGCGGTGGGTTTGGCTATTTCTGGAACCCCTACATTTTCTACTGGGGCGACCCCTATGACCGTCAGGAAGAGCGTCGTCGGCGCGGCGAAAAAATGGGCTTTTTGGAGGGGGTTTTCTCTTTCATTTTTGGAGAGGGTGACCCTAACCGAGATGCAGAAGAGCGGCGCTGGCGTTTAATTGGTCGCAAAATTCGCCAAGAACAAGGAGTAGTAACCGCTGAGCAATTAGCTCCTTATCTAGAAGGCCCTTACAACGAACAAGAAGACTACGTACTTCCTGCTCTAGTAAAGTTTGATGGGCAACCCCAAGTCAGTGACACCGGGGAATTGGTTTATGTATTTCCGCAGCTCCAAGTCAGTGCCAATGAGTCCTATGAAAGTGGCACCCCAGAATCGCTCATAGAAAAGCCCTGGAAGTTTAGCGAAGCGGATGGAACGACGCTCACCTGGGCTGGACTGCTTGGCGTTGCCAACTTCTTGGGCGCTTGGTTTTTAGCCTCTCAGCTTGACCAATTTTCTGTAGAACTAGGGGGCTATTTAGGTTGGGTCCAAGCAATTATGCCCTTCCTGTTAGCCTACGGAACTCTATTCTTAGCAATCCCCGCTTATCGCTATTTCACTTTAGGCAGCAAGAATATAGCCGTTGAGAAACGCAATGCCTTTCGTGCAAATCGGGTCAAAGTATTGAAATCTTCTGATCCAAAGTTACAGAAGAAAATAGCGTGGGCAAAGCAATTTACCAGGAAGCAAGTTATTGGCAAAGAGGACGTGATCTACTCTACGGACCGTGATTTGATTGACCAGAAAGATTTAGATATGGATGATTTTGACCGCAAGCTCAAGAGTTAAAATTATAGGCTCTAGAGCTTTTCTCATTCGAAGGAGGCGCGTGGAGAGGCGTGAAACGATAGAAAATAAATCTTCTGTACAGAAGATGAAAACTTGTACCAGAGGTTCCATACACTAAAAGAGCACTACCGCTTACTCTGAGCTTATGGTCCGTTTATCAGTTCTAGGTACCCTAAGTCTCCCCTCGGCAGGACCAATCCAGCTCTTACAGCGAGACTATGGTCAGGGAGGGAATTTAGTAAGTATCATTGCAGGCATTCATGGAGATGAATACCTAGGGTTGTATGTGGTTTACCGTTTGATTCAATGGCTAGAGTCTATTGAACAATCGGCTTATCAACTCACAGGACGCATCCGTATCGTAGGGTGTGCCAATCCTCTAGGAGCCTTAATCGGAGAACGGTTTTGGCCTTCAGATTTTACCGATATCAACCGGATCTTTCCTGGTTATCAGGCAGGTGAAGCCAGCCAGCGTCTTGCCCACTGGATTTTTGGTGCCCTAAAACCCTCGCTACTAACGATGGACTTGCATAATGGCGTTGCCATGAATGAACTCCTGCATGTACGGAGCTACTCAAGAGCGTCCTGGCTACAGCGAGGCATGATTAAGATGGGCCTACCCGTCATTTGGTATCAATCTTTTCAGGAGCCCAGTACTCGATATCTGGAAGTGCCTGGAACGGTGGAAGGGACGTTGCAGTATTGCCTCCATCAACATGGCATTGAAAATATAGTGCTCTGCGGAGGACCCGATCTGGATATTAAGCAGGGAATCCGACTCTTCAGAGCATTACTCAGGCTTTTATTTCACATAGAAATTCTCCACGGTCCCCCCCTAGAAGAGTCCGAGCCTCAAGCAGAGAGCAGACAGGTAAAGACTATTACCCCTGTGCTGAGCCGACGGGCGGGCTTATTCCTCGCTCACAGTACGCTGGGTGAGTCGGTTAAAAAGGGCTCCTATTTAGGAGAAACCGTAGATGTCCAATCCGGTCAAGTTTTAGACCAGACGTTTAGTCCGGTAGATGGCGTACTACTGAGTTTACGCAAACAGCCCATGATCGGAGAGGGGATGCTTTTAGCAAGAATTGCCTAGTGGAGGCCGGCTTACAACTGAGCGGATCTACCCACGCCCTGGATCTTGCGGATTACTGTTGAGCCAGTAACTGACCCGATGAGGTTGGAGGGCGACTTCCTTTGAGAAAACGCCCCGTTTTAGGCAATAATTTCAACGGCTCCACGATCAAGATTATATTGCGCCCCGACAACTTTTAGCCTGTCATGCTGCACAAACTCGGCAACGGGCATAGAAGATTTCAACTGTTTTACCACCAACTTAATATTTGCCCGTACGGCGTTATCGAGCAGGTCGCCTAGTTCGTTCTTGGCTCTGTCTACTGCTGGTTGGATTGCATTGAGTAAAGTGCTGATGTGACCCGAAATTTTCGCATGTTTGATAGTTGCTGCTACGGCTCCACAGCGCTCGTGTCCCAGCACTACGACCAGAGAAGTCCCTAACTCTTCTACTGCGTACTCAATGCTGCCTAAAATCGCATCATCTAGAATGTTTCCCGCTACCCGAATCACAAACAGATCTCCTAAGCCGTGATCGAAGATAATCTCCGGTGGCACACGAGAATCGGCACAGCCCAAGATGACGGCAAAAGGGTGCTGTCCGGTGGCAATTGCCCGCATCCGACCCCCAGACTGATGATGATGAACCAATTGACCGGTGACATAGCGCTGGTTGCCAGCAATGAGCTTTTCAAGAGCGTGGTTTGCATTCATGGGGGATGTGGGTTTGGAGCAACGATTATTTTGTCGTCGCTAGTACCCTATCACCAAGTTCAACAGCAAATAGAGTGCTATACGACACTTTGATCTGCTCTTATCAAAAAGGCTCCTTCTGTAAGAAGTTGTTTGAAAACTGCCTGGAGAGCATTGAGCAGGTTGGAAGTCCTTGCATGGACCAGACATTCCACCACAGGCTCGGCATCATGCCAAATCTCGTCATATATAGCGGTTCTTAGACTGGTGGAGTACAGCCGACCCTCGACTGGCAAGGATTTCAGGGCTGAAAGTGTACCGCACTCGACCAAGAACCGCTATAGATCGCGGGTCATCGGAAACAGATTTGTTTAGACCCTCGTCCCGTCAAGGGAGGTGGCACGCTACGATGACGATTGCATGAGCGTGTTCGTTCTTCAGGGGTCATTCTGCTTAAAGAACAAGAAAGAACAAGAAGGATAGGCTATCGGGCCGGGATGGTGAACCCAGTCGTACTTATATACGGTCAGACATACAAAGCGTTAGTGTCAGGAACACTTTAGAATATTAAGAAAGAAATGTGAAATGGCCACTCCCCTCGAAAAAGCTCCTGAAACGAACCATGCCGTATCGCAACGATAAATTAATTTATGCCATATGTATTTTTCTTTTCTCTACATGGTGCATTTTTCAAATAGTAAATTTCTTGTCAGGGGTGTTTGTCCCTGATGAAGAATGGTTTATGCAGGACGGATATCATTTTTCTGCCATGAAACCAGATGCCGGGTTCTTTTTCGGAACCAATAATCATTTGGGTTACGGCGCATTGTATTGGATACTTTTGGCAGGATTTGCGAAATTCTCCCTTCTTTTGGGCACAAAATATCACACTTATCAGCTCATGGTTGCAGCCACAACTTTGGTGCTAATGCTGCTTCCTCTATTTCTGTTATTTAAGTACATTAAACTTATCTCGGTCAACAATTTACTGGCTTGTCTTTGCATTTTTATTTCGATGCCAATGATGTGGTGGACTGGCAAGATAGTTGGACCGGAAACAATTTCACAATCGCTGGGATTGCTTGGGATTATTTTCGTTTGCCTGGCACCACAGCGAAAGTATTCTTCAATAGTCGGAGGGATTCTTTTGGGGATTGGTATCGGCATAAAGCTGACAACTGTTCCAATGCTTGTTTTCGCTTTGACGATTTACGCTTTTGACAAGCGATTTTCAGAAACCGCCAAGTTATTGGCTGCCTCGGCATTGGGCTATCTTGTTGCAAATCCATTTTTGTTAATCCATCCAAACTTTTTTGTATCCGCTGCTCAGCTTGATTTCAATTCAATGTTTTCTCTTCCAAAATTTGAACGTATTTTCTCAAGTGGGTCCTGGGCTTGGGATGCAGTCTATATCGGTGGAATCAGCCAATGGGGTCTGAATACGATTGCATTATTGATCGTTATTCCGATTTTTGCGTTTTTTATTCCCTTAAAATATGCAGTTGCGTTTGCCATTTCATTTGTTAGTGGCTTGCTGATGATACTGTCCGCATCTAATTTTTCACCGTGGTATTTCAGCGCAACCTTATTGCTGGTACCAGTCACGTTTGGCTTCTTGAAACTAAATCAATCATCTGCAATCGCCTACGTATTGACTTCTATGCTCGTCGCATTGAATTTGTTCACATCGATTCCAATGATTTATTATCAGACGACGATCAAGCTTGACCTATATTCGTACAGCATGGAAAAAACGAAGAATCGTGGCGAAGTTGAGACAATCCTGATGGACAAGAATGTCAATAAGAATTATAATTTGATCGATTATAGTGACGCCCAGCCTTTGGGATTGGCCACCGAATTTTCCGAAAAGAAAGTCGCCATGGAAGCCTATTCCTTTTTGATTGATAATAACAAGGTAATTGATCGCCCAACTGTTATTTTGCTTGGCGAAAGAATTTCGCGGCACCTAGGTAGCCAAAACGAAGTTTTCTTTTCGAAGCTAAAAAGGGCTGCACATTTTACAACTCGCGACAAACGAATTGCCGTTTACATCATCGAATAAAATCCCAAGTTTCCAATTGCTGCTTGGCTGCGGCATGCAACATTGCTTCCTCTTAGAGAAGTTGAATTAGTGGAAACTGCCAATACTAGAGTCCTTTGCAGCTAATAAGACTCAACCAGAACAGACTCTCGTCTTTGATTTCACGCATTTTCTTGACCGCAACCTGAAGCCACTTTCGCTCGCAAAATGCCCCAGGCTTTTGTCCAGATGCGCCACGAGAGCATTTGAATGGCTTGTCGGTTCGCGCAGCCGGCGCTAAGAGGCTAGTACAATAGCCACCGAAAGGGAGAATTCGAATGGCTGACCTGTCGGCTCGTGCAGCGCTGGCGCTGTTCACCCTGACCTTTGCGGCGGCTCCGGTCTGGGCACAGACACTCAAGCCCGATCAGGTGCTGAGTTCACTGGAGCTTCGCCCGCTGTCGCCACCCAATCCGGTACTCGGCGCCGATAACCGGATCC
>CASBPW010000051.1 GCA_949127685.1 Candidatus Sivonenia alaskensis PMM_0068
TACGGTGCTAGCCCAGGGAGTTGCTTCTGTCACCATTCCTTTTCGAAAACAAAAGGAAGTGGATCGGCTGAAAGCGATTCTAAGACCCGAGGATCTGGCGAAAGTTCACTTTGTTGAGACTAATTTGATGGATGATCAGGCCGTTGCACAACTTGTCAATGGCCTGGAGCGAGTGGATGTGCTGATTCATCTGGTCGGCGGGTTCTCGATGGGAGCTACCCACGAATACGATTTTGATCAGTGGAAACGTGACATTGACTTGAATCTGAACGTCGCATTTTTAGTCTGCAAATACAGTCTGAAACGCATGCTGGAAAATAACTATGGCCGGATTGTGACCTTGGGTTCACGCGGTGCCGTGCAGCCGACGGGACAACTGGCAGCCTACTGTGCCTCGAAAGCGGGAATGGTTGCCCTGACCCAGGCGATCGCAGACGAAACCAAGGGAACTCCGATCACGGCGAATGTCGTACTGCCCAGTGTGATTGACACGCCTGGCAATCGGGCCTCTATGGGTGAAGCGGATGCCGATAAATGGGTTAAACCTGAGTCCCTGGCCCAGGTAATTTGTTTTCTGGCTTCTACGGCTGCTCAGGATATTCGGGGGGCTGTAATTCCTGTTTATGGCAGCATTTAGGACGGAGTTTTTGAAACAGCCTGTCAACGGTTCAGACGCTTTGCCAAGCACTCAACGGGGCCTAGCACCCGGCTTATTATCTTGCCATCCCGCCGACGATGTTTGAGGCGGTGATCGAACATTTGGCGAACTCGGGCTGTGTTCAGGGGGCTCGCTTTATCATCGAGAAACCGTTTGGGCGAGACCTGACCTCGGCCCAGGAACTCAACCGACTCCTGCTCGCCACCTTCGCCGAGTGGGGCAACTTCTGCGCTCGTTGGCCGCATTTACCAAGGTTTCCCCTCCCTGTACTCGGCATCTCCCAAATCAGCATCTCCCAGATGTTAAAATTTGAAAACCCCCCTAGCGTGTGTGCATCATTCCTATGTTGAATTTTCTAGGCAAAGTTCTCGGAGACCCCCAGAAGCGTAAGGTAAAGCAGTACCAACCCATTCTGGACCGAATTAGCAGTCTAGAAGGTGAGATCAAGCGTCTGAGTGACGATGAACTCAGAGGAAAAACAGCTCAGTTTAAAGAACAGGTCAGCCAAGCGATCGCCGGCCAGAATCTAGCAGAATTGGAAATCCAGGACCGCCGCAAAGTTTTAGATGCGGCCTTAGAACCGATTTTGCCAGAAGCCTTTGCCGTAGTTCGGGAAGCCGCTCAGCGGGTTTTGGGGATGCGCCATTATGATGTGCAAATGCTGGGGGGGATCGTCTTACATCGGGGTCAAATCGCTGAAATGAAGACAGGCGAAGGGAAAACGCTGGTTTCCACCCTGCCAGCCTATCTCAATGGCCTCACGGGACAAGGCGTACATATTGTGACGGTGAATGACTACTTGGCCCGTCGGGATTCCGAATGGATGGGCCAAGTACATCGCTTTTTAGGGCTTCAGGTCGGACTTATTCAGAATGAGATGAGTCCCCAAGAACGTCAGCGCAACTATGCTAGTGACATTACCTATGCCACCAACTCAGAACTAGGTTTCGACTACCTCCGGGACAACATGGCTACCTCGTTAGAGGAAGTGGTTCAGCGGAGATTTAACTACTGCATCATTGACGAAGTAGACTCTATCTTGATCGACGAAGCGCGGACCCCGTTGATTATTTCTGGGCAAGTGGCCAAGCCCGCGCAGAAATACCAAAAAGCAGCAGCTATCGCCGAAAAACTCAAGAAAACGGAGCATTACGAAGTCGATGAGAAAGCCCGTAATGCGACCTTGACGGATGAAGGCTATGAAGCAGCAGAGCAGCTCTTGGGAGTAATCGACCTCTTTGACCCAAAAGACCCCTGGGCACACTACGTCTTCAATGCGATCAAGGCGAAGGAACTCTTTATCAATGATGTCCAATACATTGTCCGTAATGACGAAGTAGTGATTGTCGACGAATTCACCGGGCGGGTGATGCCAGGACGCCGTTGGTCCGATGGTCTCCACCAAGCTATTGAAGCCAAAGAAGAGACGACGATCCAGAATGAAACCCAAACCCTAGCTTCGATCACCTACCAAAACTTCTTCCTGCTCTATCCCAAATTGGCGGGGATGACCGGGACGGCGCTCACGGAAGAAGCGGAACTCGGCAAGATTTATAACCTAGAAGTCACGTCTATCCCAACCAACCGTAATGTTATTCGGACAGATCTATCAGACCGGGTATACAAAGCGGAACTCGGCAAGTGGCAAGCCGTCGCCGACGAAGTACAAGAAATTCACGAGCAAGGACGGCCCATCCTGGTGGGAACTACCTCCGTTGAAAAATCAGAAGTTCTTGCAGCCCTCCTGAAAGAACGCGGTATTGGGCATAACCTGCTCAACGCAAAACCAGAAAATGTGGAACGAGAATCAGAAATTGTGGCACAGGCAGGCCGCCGGGGAGCCGTGACCATCGCCACCAACATGGCGGGCAGGGGAACGGACATTCTCTTGGGCGGAAATCCTGAGTATATGGCTCGTCTGAAAGTCCGCGAAGACCTGATGCCTGCCTTACGCGATCCAGAAGAAGAAAATGACCCGCTCGCTCCTTTGACCCGCAGAAATACAGCCCAAGGTTTTGGTGGCGGCGCTGCCACCGCTCAGGCGATCAGCCTCTATCCCTGTGAAATTTCCCAAGAAGCCAAACAGCTCCTCAAGGAATCTGTGAATTTTGCCACAGAGCAACTGGGAGCCCGTACCCGGTCTTTTCTGGAAGTCGAGGAAATGATTTCCATTGCCTCCGAAAAGGCGCCCACGGAAAACCCTGTGATTGCGAAGCTGCGCGAAGCGTTTAATAAGATCTATGCCGAGTACAAGCATTACACGGAGCAGGAACACGAAGAAGTCGTAGAACTGGGCGGGCTCCATGTAGTTGGAACGGAGCGCCATGAGTCCCGTCGGGTTGATAACCAGTTGCGAGGACGTTCTGGTCGTCAGGGAGACCCTGGCTCTACTCGTTTTTATCTTTCTTTGCAGGATAACCTCCTACGTATTTTTGGAGGAGACCGCGTTTCCGGCATGATGGACGCCTTCCGGGTGGAAGAGGATATGCCCATCGAATCCAAGATGTTGACCAAAACCCTGGAAAACGCCCAGCGCAAAGTAGAAACCTACTTCTACGACACCCGCAAACAGGTCTTTGAATACGACGAAGTCATGAACAACCAGCGCAAGGCAATCTATACCCAGCGCCGAAATGCTTTGGAAGGCGGAGATACCCGTGCGGTTGTAATTGCCTATATCGAAGAAACGATGGAAGAAGTCGTGAATTCCTTTGTCAACCCAGAAATTCCACCGGAAGAATGGAACCTAACGGCCCTTATTGAAGCGGTCCAGAAAGTGATTCCTCTTTTGTCCGACCTCAAGCCTGAGCAGCTCAGGGACCTAAACTTGGTGGAATTGATTGCAGAAATTAAGCGTCAATCGCTGCTTGCCTATGAGGCGAAAGAAGCTTCGATCAACAGCCTGCAAGCGGATAGGCCGGATCTGATGCGTTACTTCGAACGACAGTTTATTCTTCAAGAGATGGACTCGATGTGGCGGGAGCACCTCCAGCAAATGGAAGCGCTACGAGAGGCCATTGGCTTGAGAGGTTATGGTCAGAAAGACCCCTTGGTAGAGTACAAAAATGAAGGCTACCAAATGTTTCTGGAGATGTTGGAGCAAATACGCCGTAATGTAATGTATAAGCTCTATAACTTCCAACCGAACTATGCAGAGCAGAATTATATAACTGAGGCTGAATTCACGAATTTTGGCAATTTCCACGAGGAAGAAGCAGCCAATTTTAGTTTGCCTCCGATGCTCGACCTCCGATTCCTTGCCGAAAGATCTAGAGAAGAAAGGGCACAAATTCTTTCCCGTTTCCAGTTGTTGGGAGAGGAAAAAATACCGCCTGAAGATGATAAATCCATGATTGCCTAAGATTGCTTAACTTAATGAATCCTTCCCTTCCACCCACACTCAGCCATGCTCTATCCTTAGACCCCATGCTGGTTCTGGATGTGGAGGGGAGTGGTTGGGGCTCGCCCCATGCCTTGATTGAAATCGGTGCTGTATTGGTGGCCGATGGAGAAGTTTTAGGTCGCTATAGTTCTTTAGTGCGCTATCGAGGCAGACTGAACCCGATGGTTACCAAGCTAACGGGTCTCAAGCAAGACGATTTGGTAGATGCCCCGAAATTACGAGGAGTCCTCACCGGATTTAGTCATTTTGCTGAGTCTGCACAAGTCCTCGTCGGTCATGGATTGAGTAATGATTTGGCGATTGTGCGCCACTCCTACGAAATTTGTCTGATGGAACCTCCTACTTTTTTGCAGTTGCCCACGGTCTGCACGGTAGATTTGGCTCCCTATGTGCTTCCCCATTGGCGCAGAAGAAGCTTAAGCCATTTAGCCCTGGGACTATCCGTACCGCAACCGACTCAGCATCGCGCGTTGGAAGATGCTGAAACCACGACCTTGATTTATTACAGATTTAAAGAAGCGCTTGCCGGGACCGTGGACTTATCAGAAGTGCCAGAACCAGCGCCCAAAGTAGTTGTAGCAGCGCATAGTTCTTGAGACCTCTCCCCTAGCTCCTCTCCGTGAACGGAGAGGAGGACTGGAACTAGGAATTGTTTGGTTTCTCTCCCTCTCTGCGTGCGGAGAGGGGGCAGGGGGGAGAGGTTTAGCCCCTCCTCAGAGCCTTCCAAAGGTCTTGGACCTGGCGTTCCAAGGCTGGAGATAAAGGCTGAATCAGTTCACAACGGTCGAGCATGGGCGGAAAAATAAGCGGGTCTTGGCGCACCTCAGCAGCAATTTTTGGGTAGCTATTCGGATAGGGATTGATCACAGAAAACTGAGTGCTCAAACGTCCTAGAATTTCTGGCTCTAAGAGATAGTCCACCAAACGATAGAACGGATCAGCGGAAGCTTTGCGGGGCAAGACCCAAAAATCAGCCCACAGACTGGTGCCTTCTTCGGGTATGGTCACCCCAATCTCAGGGTTATCCTGGGCTGCACTGTAGAGGTCCGCAGACCAACCGACCGCGACCCAACTGTCTTCGGTGAGGAGAATCGGTAAATAGTCGGAGCTATAGGTCAGTAATTTTGGTTGTAGGGTCTGCAGTAGTTTATACGCCTCCTGCCAGTGATGGGGGTTGGGGCTATTCAGGGAGTAGCCTAAGCGCTTAAGGGCAATGGCAAAGACTTCTCTAGGGCTGTCCGGCAGCGTGATTCTCCGAGTCGGTCCCTGCCATAGAGCTTCCCAGCTTTTGATCGGGGCAGCCCGTTGACGGTTATAAGCAATCATCGCGGTCCCTAAGCGATAGGGGATGCCATAGCATCGGTCCTCAATCCAACCCCACTTTTGCCATTGGGGAGCCAAACTGGACAGGCGTTTCAAGCGCTTGGGGTCTAGGGGTTGCAGATAGGGAATCGCCTGAGTTAACCAAGCATCGCCTAAAAGATAGACCCCAGGAGGAGCAGTGGGCGCAGGCGGCGGGAAAAATTCATCGGTGAGTTCTTTCCAGACATCATCTTGCTTGGGCGGCGGCTCAAATTGCGCCTTAAGCTCCTTAAAAGTTTCTTCGGGTCGTCCTTTGAGCCAAGGTTGGACCCTGATACCTGTTCGGGCTTTAAAGCGTTCCGTTTCACCCGTAGGCCAAGCCTGGGCCAGCGTCTCCACCGTCAGATCTACGGGCTCCTGACCACCACAAGCCCCCAAGGCAAGGAGGCTAAACAGTAAAGGTCGTCTTTTCAAGGAACAATCAGCACCGGGCAAGGAGCGAGATTGATCACTTGGTCACTGACGCTCTTTTCTCCTTCAATCAAGCCAAGGCCCCGCGTCCCCATGACAATCAATCCGGCTTCCACCTCATCGGCCACATCGCAAATAATAAAGGCGGCTTTGCCTTCTTCGATACGCCCTTCCACAGGAATGGATTCCGCTTCAAAAGACTGGCGGGCACTATCGATAAATCCTTGAGCCCTAGCTTCCACCTTGGTTTTAGCCTCTGTGAACTGCTGCTGCTGTTCGTCAGAGAGTTCTCCGGGCACAACGGTCGGAATATCAATCACCGAAACTAGTAGAATTTTGCTTTGGTACTTCCGGGCTACATCCATCGCAAAAGGGACAGCACGCTCACTTTCGGGAGAACCATCCACAGGGAGCAGAATCGTTTCAAACATCGCCATGCTACTGTAGTGTCCCTTTTGTTGTACCACAGTTGTCCCCTCTCCTAGACGTTGTTTCGGAATAGCAAGCATAATGAGCGTCACCGTAGTTTATACCCCAAAATTCTTGGAACATGACATGGGGGCAGGCCATCCTGAACAACCCCAACGGGTGGCGGTCTGTGCGGCCTACCTAGAAGCAACAAGTTTCCATAAGCAACTGCACTGGCTTTCTCCCCGGATGGCCACCCCAGAAGAACTTTCATGGGTGCATAGCCCGAGCTACATCGAGCTGATTCAATCTTTGGCACAGCGGGGGGGTGGTCGTTTGGATGCCGATACCTACGTAGGCCCTGCTAGCTATGAAATAGCCTTGCTCAGTGCGGGAGGCTGGCTAGTCGGTGTAGACCAAGTGGTAGACCATCACACCTCTACCTTTGTGCTAGCGCGTCCCCCCGGTCATCATGCGGAACGCCAGCGAGGCATGGGTTTTTGTCTATTCTCCAATGCTGCCTTAGCCGCCCAGTATGCCCTTAGGGAGAAGGGACTCTCCCGAGTCGCTATTTTTGATTGGGATGTACATCATGGCAATGGCACCCAATCGATCGTGGAGCAAGACCCACGGATTGCTTATTGTTCTATCCATGAAATTGGAAATTATCCAGGGACGGGGGACAGAAGTGAAGAAGGCCCTTATCAAAATGTGCTCAATATTCCCTTGCCTGCCCGCAGCAGTAGGCTGGAATATCTAACCGCTTTTGACCAGGAAGTTCGCCCTTTCCTAGAAAGATTCCAGCCGCAGTTATTGATTGTTAGTGCTGGATTTGATGCCAACCGAGCGGACCCTCTAGCCAATATGGCCCTAGAACCAGAGGATTTTGGCACGCTCACCGAAAGATGTTTACAGATTACGCCCCAGTTGTTGCTTGGATTAGAAGGCGGGTATGACCTGGAAGCTTTGGGAAATTCTGTCGTTCAGGTAGTCGGCGCTTTGGTGGTAAACGCACAACAAAAGCAGAATCAAGAATAATGTGCAGCGAACTCGATAAAATGGGGTTTATCTTCTATTAAGCTGCTGTGCTTAAATCCAGCTATCGTAAGCTCACTCCCTATCTACTGCCCCATCGGTGGATTTTCCTAAGTGCCATAGTCTGCATGGTGGGCTTTGTAGGCTCCACGCCTTTCCTAGCCCAACTCGCCGGAAGTTTAACCGAACCAGTCAGTAAAGGAAATTTGGGAGGGCTATCTCAAGTTTTTATCGCAGCCGCTATCGTATTCATCATTCGAGGGGTCTTTCAATTTGGTCAGGACTCCCTCATGGCCAAGGCTAGCCTCCAAGCCGTTACAGATCTACGCATTGATCTTTTTGCCCATCTTCAAAGTCTAGACCTCTGCTATTTTGACGAAAAGAAGTCTGGAGATTTGGCCTATAAGCTGACCCAGGATGTGGACCGTTTAACCGACGTGGTCCGCAAGTTTTTCAACCAGTTTGTGCCCAGCGTATTAACCGTTATTGCGTTGCTGGCCTATCTCCTTTACCTAAACTGGGTCCTTACCTGTCTTACCCTCCTGGTGGCTCCTCTGATCACCCTTGCCCTGGGCTGGTTCGGCTCAAAACTGCAAAACTTCTCCCGCCAAGGGCAAGACCTCTCCTCAGATCTGGCTGGTTTACTCACCGAAATTTTTGCTGGAATCCGGGTGATTCGAGGCTTTGCTTCAGAAGACTATGAGATTCGCCGGTTTAAGCGCTTATCCGAAGAAAATCAGGTTGCACGCTTTCAAGCAGAGTACATCAAGGCCATTCAATATCCTGTCGTAGGCATACTCCAGGTGAGCGGTATATTAGCGGTGGTCGGGTTTGGTACGTACCAGATTGGTCAAGGCCATCTGACAGGTGGTCAATTCCTTAGTTTTTTGACGGGGATTGCCTTACTGATGGACCCGATCTCGCTTACCACTTCTAACTTTAATGAACTAAAGCAAGCAGAATCATCGGCAGACCGTCTTTTTGAACTCCTGGATGTGAAACCTGTTCTTGTAGAAAGATCAAATGCCATAACCTTACCTGCGCTGGAAGGGAAAGTTGATTTTGAAAATGTTTTCTTTGGTTATAAGGCTGGCCAACCTGTCTTAAAAGGTGTCAGCTTTACAGTCCATCCTGGTGAAGTAGTGGCTTTGGTTGGTCCTTCTGGCTCGGGAAAGTCTTCTCTAGTGGGAATGGTCCCCCGTTTCTATGACCCTCAAGCAGGGAAAGTTCTGGTAGATGGCAACGATGTGCGGGATGTGACCTTTGAAAGCTTACGCCGTCAGATTGGCATCGTGCCTCAAGAAACGATCCTCTTTTCTGGAACCGTGGCGGAAAATATTGCCTATGGTCACGACAGTTTCGATATGAAGGAAGTGGAACAAGCTGCCCGTATTGCCAATGCCCATGACTTTATTCTCGCCCTGCCTAGGGGCTACCAAACCATGTTGGGAGAGCGCGGAACGAATCTATCTGGAGGGCAGCGTCAACGGATTGCCATTGCCCGCGCTGTTCTGCTCGATCCAAGAATCTTGATCCTAGATGAAGCAACCAGTGCATTGGATACGGAGTCAGAAGCACTCGTCCAAGAGGCCCTCAATCGCTTGATGAACGGCAGAACAGTTCTGGTAGTCGCTCATCGACTCTCCACTATTCGGCAGGCAGACCGGATTCTAGTGATAGAACGGGGCCACATTATCGAAGCAGGCAACCATCAAGACCTAATGGCGATTCGTTCTGGGCTTTATCGTCAACTGTATGAACGGCAGATGCAATCGGTGGGTTGATTTAAAATTCAGAGTCCGACCCGCTTGTTCCACTCCAATGACTATGAGCAGTAGGGTATTCAAACCAACAGAATGCGGTCCACAAATTTCTCAATCAGTTGATTGGCCATCGTAGTCTCTTGCAGATTCTTCAAAATGTCGATGAGCACTTCACTATCGTCTAGATATCGATTGTGATAGCGGGTGATTCGAGCCGCTAAGTCTTTGGCATCTAGTTCTGGATGAAATTGAAACCCGTAAAACGGCTTGTCAGAAACTTTGAAGGCATGGTAAGGGCAGAGTTCGGATGCAGCTAGTAGAATCGCCTCTTGGGGTAGGGATAAAGCTCTTTCTTTATGACCGCAAACGGCCCAAAATCCATTCGCAACATCGTGGAAGAGAACATCATCGCGGGCTGCTTCTGTGAGCGACATTGGATAGGTTCCAATCTCCATGTTGGCTTTGTCAACCATCACGCTGCCGCCCAAAGCTTCGACGGCCACTTGAAAGCCAAAACAGGAAGCAAAGACCGGAATGCTTTCCTCCAAACAGTGGGCCATGAGGAGCTTGCTGGGTTCTACAAAGGGATAGAGGTCCGGTTGCATGACTGAGGCATCGCTCGACCCACCTACAAAGAGGGCATCATACCCCTCGATGCAGGTTGGCTCAAAGTCAGGAATATCAAACACATTCAGGGTTGCCAACTGCTGAGGTTCCAGCTGGCTATATCGTACAAATTCGTCGAATTCTTCTAGGCGCGTGATCTCGTCTTCGCGAATCTGAAGTAGGAGGATTTTTAGCTGGGACCGTTGTTTTGGCATGAAATTGTCTGGAGTACCAGCGCCCGATAAGGTTGATTTTTCTCATAAGTCTGAGGGTTGTTGAACAGATTTTTGATTCCCCCATCGTCAGCGATCGCGTTGTTCAAGCTGTGTCAATGTACCTTAATCTATACTGACTTTGAAGCAAACATTATGGCTACTCTCGAATCCAATAAACAGGTGGTTTTGTAGTATGTGGAGGCATTCAATCGCTGGGCAAATCCTATTAACTGGTGGCGATGGAGTGGTTCATTCTAGGCGAAGGCAAGATTTATCGTCGGTGGGATACCCGTGATTCTGCATCCCAGGCTCGCCAGATTGATATGAATATGAATATGAATTCGTCGCCTTAGAAGGTTTATTCTCCCTTACTTGTCATTACAGCTACTTCCTTTTTCAATCGCTCTCCCACTTCGTCCTCAACCACATCCAGATCGTAATCCATTTGTAATCCCAGCCAAAATCGTGGCGACCTATTAAAATAATGGGCTAAACGAAGAGCGGTATCTGCTGTAATACGTCGCTTTCCGTGAATAATTTCGTTAATACGTCGTGCGGGGACTCGAAGAGCCAGAGCTAATTGGTTTTGACTAAGGTTCATTGGCTTGAGAAATTCCTCTAAAAGCACCTCACCAGGATGAATTGGCATCAACTTGTTTTCATTCATTCTTTCGCCTCAATGATAATCAACGATTTCTACGTCTAAAGCATCACCGTCTTGCCATACAAAGCAAATTCGCCATTGATCGTTGACTCGAATGCTATATTGACCTTCCCTATTACCAACCAGACGCTCCAA
>CASBPW010000052.1 GCA_949127685.1 Candidatus Sivonenia alaskensis PMM_0068
TCTAGGAACCGCTATATAAGAAAGCTAGACAGGTAGCAGGATATAGATTCTGTCGCATTAGCGAACACAAGATGGATCTTTGGTGGGCGAGTCAGGAGATAATCAATCGGAAATTGCATTCCTTTTCATCCAACACATCGTTTCATCATTTTTCTCAATGGCAGCAGCTTACCAGAATCGGACTATGGACTCAATTAATATGACAGAACTCGTATATAGAGGGAGCACCTATTAGATTAATTTGTAATTATTTAGAAAAATTTGGATATATTACTTGCTGAAACAGCTCTTGAATTTCGTCCCGCACTTCGGGAGCCTGCTTATTGATTAGAGTTATATAATCTTCTTCAACGGGAATATAGTAACCAGTTACCCTGGAACGGGCAGAATGAATCCAAGTACTGTGGATTGTAAGTCCAAATTTGAGGTCTGGATGATCTAGTTTGCATACAGGCCCGTTACTTAATTTTGCAGCATCAAAGATCCATAGTTCATTCTTAAGCTCATCAAATAAAACAAGACAGAGAATATATCCATCCGTTGCACTACTGGTCGATCCTGAACGAGGTATAAATTGTGGTGAATTTCCAAAATATCCTGGGGGAAACTGATAACCATCAGTAATTGTCATGGTTTTAGTATTGAGCCTACAGAGGCTAGATGGCTTTCCTTCTTCTGAAATTTTCTTAATCTCTTCTAGCTTGATTCTTCGATACTTATAGGAAGCATAAAGGTCATGAATAAAATCCGTCATCAGTTCTTTCCAGCATCCCCAAGAGATCCAGTAGATATCTTCATGCTCTGCTGAGGGAACGGTGTTATTGAAGGTGCCAATAGCCGTAGCCCAAGTATATCGAGGATCATTAAGAATCGACTTTCTATAAATTTGACCAGATTCGACCTCTATGACATATTTTCCCAAATGATTGATATCTGTGGTTCCTGTGGTCATACCCACAAAACGATGCCCTATGGGTTTCTCAGGCTGATCGGCAGGAGCATCGTAGTCATGAATCCATTCAGCAGGATCCCATCCATTGTTATGGGCACAATGCAGGGTGATGCAACCATCAGGATTTTCATAATCGGTCATAAAATGGGCAATCTCACGAGGAATGTCGACCCTTTTCGCTTTTACTGCGGTTGCATCAAGTTTTAAGTCAGCCCGGCGAATGAGATAAAGACTGGTATCTGGAGCTTGTGGATAGTTGAGGATATCTCTATAGTCTTCAATTCCCTGATTATTAGGAACCGTATCGTAAATAAGTTGTTCTATTCCAAATTTAAAGGACGTATCCATCAGCACAATATAGTCACGGGTAAGCCCCATTTGATGCATACTCTGTTCAATTTTTATCGAATTACTATCTGAGTCAACAATCTGCCATTTCTTAATATCTTCATTACTTCCATCCCAGCACATTAAGTAAACAAAATCTTTACTCTCACTTCGAAGTAAAAAACTAGCAGATTGAGAGAACAAACGGAAAGTTTTCTCTAGCTTTTTTATCTGATCTCCTTTGAATAGAGTATTGATCTGATGACGGATGATTGGAGCCTGTAATGTGCTTAGTGACCTACTCCAATTAACCATAAATAGCTGGTCTGTATGAACATCGAAGACTGGATGAGCCGTTGTTAAGTTCAATCCAAACACATACTGATATGGATCAGTTTTCCAAACTAATTTTTGTTCAGTCCACTCTCTATTCCAACCAATAGGCGTAATGGTCTCTAAGCTGACTGGATCGATTTCATAAGGACGACCTGCATCCCAAGTAACCAACATACGCCAATTTTCATCTTGTAAAAATTTAAAGGGTAGGAAAGCTGTATTTAATTCATTGCGCAAACCAAGCACTGGAGAGAGTCTGCCCATACCCAAATTAAAGAAACTTAAATTGGCATATTTACTGCCTGGGGTGGTCTCTAGATCGGCATAATAACAAGGAGTTTTGACAATTCGGCTGTTTACGGAAACTTTACTTCTTTGATCAAAGTCAATCCGATAAACCATTCCGTCTCCATTATAAAGTGATGCTCCAGTGCCTCCAGGATAGAATAAGCCCTCCGTTCGAGAACCGACTGTTCCGACCGGTCCCATGATGAATACATGCCCATATAGATCTTTAGGGATTTCACCTCCATGAACCCTAAGTTCAAGGCCGACAAGTTCTTGTCTGCTCACAGCCATGCACGCTTCAGGGAACTTAGGCTCATGAGATGAAGAATTAGGCATTTCCGCTGAACCTGAGAGGGACAAGTGAGTCAGCTATCCCTCGTGAATACTTGGTTTAGCTCTTTGCCTGATGGATAACATTAAAAGGCGACCGTAATATACTGCTTGGACGGATTCACTCCTCTTCAAAGAAGGCTAGAATGCCGCGTACTAATTTTTTCATTCCCTCCCCATGATCGCGGTCTAGGGTGTCTGCAACTTTCTCTGCTTCTATTTCTAGTTGATTAATGACTTGAGGAGGGAGATGTGTATAACGGAGTACTTTTTGGTAAGCCTCGGACTCTTCTTTGTTAATCCAGGGTTCGTTTTCTGTGCGACGGCTAGAACGGGCCACTAAATATGAAAGTTGCACTAGAAGCTTTTTATCTTCTAAGGCTTCAATCTTGGGGACCGTTTCTTCTAAAGGAATGTTCTGCTGAATGAATTGCCGGAGCTGGACTTTCAGAGATTCTTGGGGCAAGTGCGTAAACAATGCAGCTAGAGATTCTACGAGCAATTCTTCCTCTCCAGGTTCTAGCTGACCATCGGCCCAAGCCATAGCGGTTACTGCCCTGAGTAACTTCATTTGATGGGGTGTAATAAGCGGAGGAGTATTTGCTTCGTTGTTTGCGGTCATAAAGCTCACCGAATTGAAGTCGTCCATCTACTATCGCTCGATTTTTTTCACTTGGCTACATGGCGCGACTAACTAGGGTTCCTTGTCACGAGTTCCAGGCCGAATAGGAGCTGTAAGGGCTGGCAAGACCAGTTGAATGCTGTTGCGATAGAGTAAATCCTCTGCTTGGGCGGCGGTCCAGCCGGCCGTATCTATGAGATCCTGCTCATCGAGCATAGCAACCCCATCAAAGGCACCCAAGGAGAGGGACGCACGCCGCACTTCAGGGATATAAGCCACAGGATCTTGTTCCCGAACTTCCCGCTGAAGATTTTGGACAGTCCATTCTGCTTGTTGAACCGCTAATTGGGCGGAAGCGGAAAAGACTTTGCCGATAGCGGCGTCTTGAGCCAAGATGTTCCCCCCGAGCGCATAGACCTTGGGATAGTCCACTAAGCGCAAACTACTATCGACTCGACAAAATCCGGCTTTGTCCCTTAAGCCATCCGGTTCTTCTTCCAGGCGATTAGGCTCAGTTCCCATACTCCAAAACACACTTTTAGTATCCAACTGGCTGGTTTCGCCCTTGCGCTCTAGAACCAGATAATCGGGTCGGGCTCTGCGCACTTTTGTCTCTAGATGAACTACGACCTGATGTTTTTCCAGCCAGCGAAGAACCCAGTCAGCCACAGAGGCCCGCCAACCTGTGAGTAAATGCGTACCCTCATGGACAAGATGAACCTGGATCGCTCCGGCCTGGCCTTTGTAGCGACGGCGCCAACGGCGAGCGAGGTGAGCCAACTCTGCGGCTAGCTCTACTCCTGTAGTTCCTCCCCCGACTATCACCCACCGTAGCGCTAAGGCATCACACTTTTGACGGTCTAATTGTTGTTGTAATTCGCTCCAGTAATGCAAAATCTGCCGACAATCCTCTAGGCTGTAGGGAGAGAAGCCATACTTCTCGGCTCCAGGCACATTTCTCTTCCCTGCCGCCCCTGTGCAAAGTAAAATCCGGTCTCCTGTTAGGGTAATCCGGTCTGTTTCTACCGTCCCAAGTTCAGGGTCAAAGCTAACGGCTGGTTCTCGTATCCACTGGATGCCTTTTGGCAGTAGTTCTTCAAAAGGGACTAAGACTTCTTTCATCGGACGACGTTGGACAGCACTGCTGACTAGGCGCGTACGCAGGACGTGTTCCTTCCGTGGTTCAACCAAAGTCACCGAGAAGTCAGGAAGCCGACTCAAACGCTGGACTACTCTAAGTCCGGCA